>JAICEG010000075.1 GCA_025924295.1 Vicinamibacteria bacterium | reverse complement strand
GGAGTGGACGTGTTCGGACCCATTCCCCAGACCTGGATGACGGTCGGTTCCTTCTTGGCACCGTCGTAGTGAATGGCACCGGCCTTGTGAAGCACGTAGGAACCGGCAGGTGCCGGTACAGTGCTCTCGGGATCGTACTTGTCACCCGCGCCGACCCACCATGTGCCCTCGACCACGAGGAAGAACCGGTCGTTCGGATGGAAGTGCGGGCGGCTCATGTTTCCTGGCAGCCATCGGAGCCGCATCACGTACGGCCCGGCCTTCGTCGGATCGCCGAAGAGGACCGCCGTTTCCTGCGTGCCCGCCGCGTTCCGCACCCATTTGATCTTGTCGGGCGCGGTGACTTCGACGCCGTTGCCAACCACCTGCTGCGCCGAGCCGAAGGCTGGCGCCAGCATCACTGCGCATACTGCGAGAGCCAATCCGCGAGTTGCTCGAGTCATGATGCCTCCCCTGGGGCGCGTACGATTTCATGCTTTCGCGAAAGATTCAAGGGAGGCGAGCGGCCGTCATTTCCCCTCGATCGTTTTCAGCAGCTCGGTCGCCTTCTGCTTGAACTCCCGATCTTCGGGCGCCCAATCCGGATTGACGGGAGCGTCGAGAACCAGGCGCGCCTCGCGAAGGGCATCGTCCCGGCGGCCCATGTCGAGATAGGTCTCAGCGAGGAAGAAGTGCGTCGCCGTGCTCTCGGGTGCGTAGCCGAGCGACTTCTTCAGGTGCTCGACAGCTTTGTCCTTGCTGCCGCCGAACAGGCGGGGCACCTTGAAGTACCAGCGTCCGAGTGCGCGGTCGGCTGATCCCTGCTGGAAGGAGGGGTCGAGACGGAGCACGGTCTCGAGCGCGTCCTTGATGGGACCGCGGTAGCGAATCCCGGCACGCATGCCGAACCCCTCCGCCATGGCACCCATGTCCGCGGCCATCCAGAAGTGACCCTCCGGGCGTTCGGGCTCGAGCTCCGTCGCGCGCGTCGCAGCCTTGATGCCGCGTTCGAACTGCTGGCGTTGTTCGTCAGCGGGAACATGGCCACCCAGCCAGTAGCAGGCTCGAGCCAGCTTCCACGCCGACTCGAAGTCTTTCGGGTTCGCGGTGAGTCGCGCTTGCCAGATGTCAGCGGCCTGCCGTGCGCTCGACAACTGATCGCGCTCGGCGTAGAGCCGATCGGGATCCTTGCCGTCGGTCTGCGCGAAGCTCGGCGCGGCGACCAGAAGCAGAGCGATCAGGACCAAAGCCCGCATGGGCTCTATTGTCGCCCGTCTCGCGGCGCCCGGTCCGCGACCCCGGCCTCACGACGCTTGCGGCATATGCAGCCTCGAGTGTGGGCAGGTAGTCGATCGTGTATTCCTCGGTTTCACCAGTCTCGCTGCGAATCGTCACCAGTACGTCCATCATGGCCGTGTCTCCCTGCGCCTCCGTCAGCCCAGGGAGCAAGAGGGGAACCATGGTTGAGCTGGGGAAGAGATGCACAGGGGAGCACACGATTTCGGCCCGAGCCGATCGCTCTCGTGTCGGTCGGGCGTCGGACAATTCGCGAGGGGCCGGCCGGTCGACACCGCGCTATCGCTTGCCGGGGACCCGCTCCTGACGGGTCCACAAGGGAGGACGCGTCCTACTTGAGACCCAACAGGCGAAGGGCGTTCTCTTTCAGGATCAGCGGCCTGACCTCGTCGCGCATCGGCAGTTTCTCGAAGTCGGCCAGCCAGCGATCCGGCGTGAGCAGGGGGTAGTCCGAGCCGAACATCACCTTCTGCTTGAGGAGGGTGTTTGCGTATTGCACCAGCGTCGGCGAGAAGTACTTCGGCGACCAGCCCGAGAGGTCGATGTAGACCTGCGGCTTGTGCAGGCAGATCGAGATCGCCTCGTCCTGCCACGGGAACGACGGGTGGGCCATGATGATCGGCATGTCCGGAAAGTCGACGGCCACATCATCGATCGGCATCGGGTGGCCGTATTTCAGCCGGATGCCACCGCCTGCCCTCATGCCGGTGCCGATCCCGCTGTGGCCGGTATGGAAGATGACCGGCAGTCTGGCCTCCGCGAAGACTTCGTACAACGGGTAGGCGAGACGATCGTTCGGGAAGAACTCCTGGATCGGAGGATGGAGCTTGAGCCCGCGCACCACGCCTGCGCTCACCAGCCGACGCGCCTCGCGCACCGCCTCGGCACCGCGAGTCGGATTGATGCTGGCAAAGGGAATCGCGATATCGCGATTCTTCTGTGCGAACTCGACGACCTCGTCATTCGAAAGCCGCGGCGTGCCGGTGAGCGTCTCATCGACGGTGAAGATGACGCAGGCCATGTTCCGCGAGCGGTAGTACTCCGCGAGCGATGCCGCATCGCGGGCACCGCCGCCTTTGAAGTACGCAGCCGCGTGTTTGTCGGCCTCGGTTTGCTCGCCAGTGTGTTCGAGGTGGACGTGGACGTCGAAGGCAACGATCTTGTCGACGTCAATTGCAGCAGGTGCCATCATCGTGTGAAGAGGTGTGAAGGGGTCAGACCCCTTGATAGTAGACGACTCAAGGGGTCTGACCCCGTGAGACAAATACGTGCGCGGGCGGCGGAGTGGAGTAGAGATCGTCGACGAGCGCCGCGCGATTCCGCAGCACCGCCTTCTGGTTGATCGAACCCTTGTCCGTGATCTCGCGCGCGTCGAGAGAGGGCGGCGCCTCGAGGAGCATCGCCCGCGCGACGAACGTCGAACTGCCAGTCGCCTGACGCGCGAGATCGTCGAATACCGCCTGGAAGTACGACTTCACAGCCGGGTGCCGCAGGACATCCGATATGGGGACATCCGGCGCGAGCCCGGCGAGATCTCGACACCGCAACAGGTTCGGGAACACGAGCGCCGCGGCGACGCCTCTGTCCTGTCCTGCGATGACGACATCCTGCGCACAGCCCGCGGCTTGCATCAGGATCCTCGAGCGAAGCGGGCCGACGCTGACCCAGGTGCCGGTCGAGAGCTTGAAGTCCTCCGCCAGCCGTCCGTTGAACGTGAGCCCCTGGTTCGGATCGGCTGGATCGACGAAGTCCATCGCGTCGCCGAGCCGATAGAACCCTTCCTCGTCGAACGCGGCCTGCGTCATCGCGTCATCCCGCCAGTAGCCCGGCGTGATGTTCGGGCCACGCACGCGCGCCTCCTTCTTGCTGCCTGCAGGCGCGAGCTTCAGTTCCATCCCCGGGCAGGGCAGACCGATCATGCCGGACACTGCGCCGGCGCCGCCGGTGGTCAGCGCGAAAGGAGCGGTCTCGGTTGCGCCGAAGCCGGTCACGATCAGCAGTTCCTCGCCGCACGCTTCGAGCGCCAGGTCGCGCAGCTCGTCCCAGAAGCGCTGGCCCAGCCCCGCGGCGGCGTAGAAATAGAGCTTCAGATTCCTGAAGAACGTTTCGCGAAGCACGGCGTCGCTGCGGAGATGCGGCAGCAGCATCTCGTAGGTGCGCGGCACGGTGAAGTGCGCCGTCGCAGCGATCTCTCGCAGGTTGCGGAGCGTGACGTCGAAGAGTCCAGGAGTTGGTTTGCCTTCGTCGATGTAGAACGTGCCGCCGTTGTAGAGCACGAGTCCGAAGTTATGGTTGCCGCCGGCGGTGTGATTCCACGGCAGCCAGCAGCACAATGTCGGCGGCTCGTCGGCGAGGAACGCCATCACCGTGCGGATCATCTCCTGGTTCGCGCACAGCATCCGCTGCGTGTTGATCACGCCCTTCGGCTGACCGGTTGAACCGGAGGTGAAGAGGATCTTGGCGATCGTGTCGGGCCCGACGCGACGACGAGCGTCTTCGACGGCGCCGGTTGCCGGAACCGCCAGCAGCTGGTCGAACGGTGTCGCGGGTATCGTGGCCGGCCGCGAACTCGAGACGACGAGCTCCACACTCGACGGAAGGACCTGCGAAAGCGCGCGCTCGAACGCTGCGCCTTCAGCGGCGAACACGAGGCCGGGCTCGAGCCGGTTGAAGATCTGCTGCAGCGTGCCGTAGTCCCTGGCCTGCAGTGAGTAGGCGGGTGCGATCGGCGCGTAAGGAATGCCGACGTGCATCGCCGCCATCGCGAGCAGCGCATGGTCGATGCCGTTGCCCGAGAGAATCAGGATCGAACGCTGCGAGGAGAGCCCGCGCTCGAGCAGCGCCTGCGCGATGCGGCCGATGCGCTCGAAGGCGTCCGCATAGGTGAGCGTGCGCCATCCACCAGTCAAATCGCGCTGGGCGAGGAAGACGCGACCGGGGGCTTCTCTCGCCCAATGCTCCAGTCGATCGGTGATCCTGACCGGGTAGGGACCCAGTGCCTGCGGCGACGACAGGTAGACCACCCCGTCGGCGCCGTGCCGGAGCGTCGTCTCGATCGGCGTGATGTTGACCGGTCTGATTCGTCGGATCGTGGATTCCATGGAATCCGCTAGCTCGCTCCGACCAGCGAGCCGGCGCGGCTTCGATCGAACTCTTTGAAGGTTGACCCCTCTTTCGCCAGACGCTCGAGGAGGGGAGCCGGCGCCCACCGCTGGCCAAGCTCGCGGTGGAACGTCGCGACGCGATCGTAGATCTCCTTCAGCCCGACGCGATCGGCATAGAACATCGGACCGCCTCTCCAGGCAGGGAAGCCGTATCCGTTGGTGTAGATGACGTCGATATCGGCCGCCCGCAGTGCGAAGCCCTCATCGAGGACGCGAGCCCCCTCGTTGATGAGCGCATAGATCGTGCGCTCGATGATCTCCTCGTTCGTGAACGACCGTCTCCTGATGCCGCCCGCAACAGCGAGCTGCTCGATGAGGGCAAGCACCTCGGGGTCGGGCTGCGGCTTTCGATCGTCGCCGTATGAGTACCAGCCCTTGCCGGTCTTCTGTCCGAATCGTCCCATCTCGCACAGACGATCGGCGACGAGCGGCTTTCGCGCGCCCGGCTCACTGAATTGCTTCAGCTCCTGTCGCACACGCCACGCGACGTCGAGACCAGCCATGTCGTCGACCGCAAAGATTCCCATCGCCATGCCGAAGCCGGTCAACGCATCATCAACCTGCCTGGGAGTGGCTCCCTCCTCGACGAGGAACTGCGCCTCGTACATGTAGGGGAACATCATCCGATTACCGACGAACCCGCGACAGTTGCCGACGACGACGCCGACCTTGCCGAGCCGCCTGGCGAACGCCATGGCCGTTGCCAGTGTTTCGGGGCTCGTTTTGGCGCCGCGGACGATCTCGACCAGGCGCATGACGTTCGCGGGGCTGAAGAAGTGCAGGCCGACGACCTGGGACGGCCGGCTGGTGGCCGCGGCGATGTCGTCGATGTCGAGCGTCGACGTGTTGGTGGCGATGATGGCGCCAGGTTTCGCGATCGTGTCGACAGCGGTAGAAATCTCTTTCTTGAGGGCGAGATTCTCGAAGACGGCTTCGATCACGAGGTCGACCTCGTCGAAGTCGTGGTATCCGACGTCCGCGGCGATGCGCGCCATCCGCTCTTCGACCATCTGGGGAGTGAAGCGCCCTCGTTTCACTGAGACGTCGTAGTTCTTCTGAATGGTTGCCAGTCCGGCCTCGAGCGGGGCTTCGGTCGCATCAGTGAGTCGCACATTGATGCCCGCGTTCGCGCATGCCATGGCAATGCCGCCACCCATCGTGCCGGCGCCCACGATGCCGACGAGACGTATGGTCGCCGCTGCTGTGTCTTTCGAGATGCCAGGCACCTTTGACACGCCGCGCTCTGCGAAGAACGCGTGGATGAGCGCCTTGGCCTGTTCGGACTTCGCCAGCTCGAAGAAGATCGCCCGTTCGCGGGCGCATCCTTCGGCAAAGGGCAGCGTCGCAGCCGCTTCGAGTGCGTCGACAACAGCCACCGGCGCTTCGAGATTCCGACGGGTCTTGCGCGCCAGTTCGCGTCCCGCGGCAAGCATGCTGGGCACGGCATCACGCGGCGGCAGTTTGTCCTGCCGCTCGCGCGTCTTCGGATGCTTTCCCCCTCTTGCGGCGACCTCGCGCGCGAAGGACGAGGCCCCGGCGGCCAACTCGCCCTCGACGATGCGATCGATCAACCCGGCATTCAGCGCATCGGTTGCCTTGATTGGCTTGCCGGAGACGCACATCTCGATCGCTTTCTCGAGTCCGACCAGGCGGGGCAGTCGCTGCGTGCCTTCGGCGCCTGGAATGATGCCCAGATTCACCTCGGGCTGGCCCATCTGCGCATCGGGCACCGCCACACGGTAGTGGCCGGCCATGGCGACCTCGAGGCCGCCGCCGAGTGCCGTGCCGTGCATGGCCATGACCACCGGCTTGGGCGTGTCCTCGATCTTCTCGAGCAGCGCATGCATCTCGGGTGCACCCGAGTCGCTGCCCCACGCCAGCTGCTCGAGCCCCTTGATATCGGCGCCGGCCACGAACGTCCTGCCGGCACCGACAATCACGATGGCGTGCACGGATGCGTCGCGTGATGCCTGATCGATCGCGTCGTCCAGGCCGTCGATGACCTGTGGGCTGAGCGCGTTGACAGGAGGGTTGTCGATGGTCACGAGCGCGACGCCCTGGTCGACGCTCACGGTAACGGCCTGATTCATGGGTTTCGTCGCACGCGGGCTGCGGCCTGCGCGGCAGTCCGCGGGTTGTCCAGCAAGACAATCCCGGCCTCATGGCCGGAACCCCCATCATATCCCCGCGGACGCGCTTGCGGTGCCACCGCTCTCGACGTAGCCTTCTTCTGTGGGTCTTCCAGTCCGGCTGCCATCGCGCCTCCTCCTTCTGTTCGTGTGTGTCTTCGGGTTGAGCGTTCTCGTAGTCGCCCAGCGACGCGATGTCTTCGTCGAGTCGCGCGACCACCCGGCCGTGGCCTACTCGACGGGCGAGGTGTCGGATCCGGTGTCGGCCTTCAACACCCGGCTCCGAAACGGATCCGCCGCGCTGAAGTTCGACGAAGGCACCGGCTACCTCCGCTCGGTGCTGGAAGGGCTCGGCGTGCCGATCGAGTCGCAGATGATGGTGTTCTCGCAGACCAGCTTTCAGGCATCGCAGATCCGGATGCACAACCCGCGCGCGGTGTACTTCACGGACACGGTTGCCGTCGGCTACGTCCGCGGCGCGAGGCTGATCGAGATTGCCGCCCAGGATCCGACACAGGGCGTGATCTTCTACGAGTTGTCGCAGCAGCAGACCCAGTCCCCGGCGTTCACGCGCAACAACGACTGCCTGGCCTGCCATCTCTCGTGGGAGACGCTGGGTGTTCCCGGGTTGATGGTCCAGAGCGTCTACCCGCTCAAGGACGAGAACTCCTACGTCAACGGCTTCACTACGGTGCAGGGCAGCCCGCTCGAGCAGCGGTGGGGAGGATGGTGGGTGACCGGTGACGCTGGCGGTGCGAAGCACATCGGCAACGTGTCGGTCATGTACAACGACAAGGGGTCGAAGCTCGCGAGCTCGACGCGAACGCTGCCGTCCCTCGAAGGTCTCTTCGACCTCAAGGGCTACCTGACGCCGTACAGCGATGTGGTGCCGCTGCTGGTGCTCGCACATCAGACCAACATGACGAATCTCATCACGCGCACCGGATGGGAGGCGCGGCTCGCGGCATCGTCCCGAAGCAAGGATGCCCTGGCGCGCGTGAACGAAGCGGCGCGCGACCTGGTCGATTACATGCTCTTCGTCGATGAGGCGCCGCTTGCCGGGCCGGTGAAGGGCGGGTCAGGCTTCGCAGAGTCGTTCGGTGCAAAGGGCCCGCGCGATGGGCAGGGACGTTCGCTGCGGGAATTCGATCTGCGCCGGCGGCTGTTCAAGTATCCGTGCAGTTACATGATCTACACACCCGCCTTCGATGCCATGCCGGCAGCCGCGAAAGATGCCGTCTACTCGCGGCTCTGGGAAGTACTGTCCGGGCGCGACACGCACGCGCGCTACAAGGTGCTGTCGCTCCAGGATCGGCAGGCGATCGTTGCCATCCTGCGTGAAACCAAGCCCGATCTGCCTGATTACTTCCAGAAGGTCGGCTAGTTCCTCTCCAGCACACAGGCTAAGCTAAAGTAGATCTACATGCGGTCATCGTGGTCCTGCCTGGGTGCGCTGGCGTGCGCCGTGGCGCTTGTCGCATCCGTCGACGCCCAAAGCTCTCATTCCTTCGTCGATCTCCTTCGGCCCGATACCGATCGGCTGATCAAGGCGGCGACGGCCGATGACTTCGCATGGCGGCGCCTCGCCGAGCTGACTGACACGTTCGGTGCTCGCCTGAGCGGCTCACCCAATCTGGCACGTGCGATCCAGTGGTCCGCTCAAACGATGAAGGCTGATGGTCTTGAGAACGTGCGGACCGAGCCCGTCATGGTGCCGCGCTGGGTGCGTGGGCACGAGGAAGCCGCGATCGTCGATCCCCCGCAGCACGATCTTGCGATTCTGGGCCTCGGTGGCACGGTGTCGACGCCGCCGGGAGGGCTTGAAGCCGATCTCCTGGTCGTGACCAGCTTCGAGGAGTTGCGTAGTCGTGCCGCTGACGCGCGCGGCAGGATCGTCCTCTTCGACGTGGCCTATGGCGGCTATACCGAGACGGTGACGTATCGCACCGGTGGCGCGCGAGCGGCAGCGCAGCAGGGAGCCGTGGCGGTCCTGGTGCGATCGATCGGCCCGATTGGATTGCGGACCACGCACACGGGAAGCGTCAACTACGTTCCCGAGGTGCCTGCGATCCCAGCGGCGGCGGTCGCGGCCGAGGACGCCAATCGCCTGGCTCGTCTCGCGCGCGGCGGCCGTCGCGTCCGTCTCCGCCTCGTCCTCGAAGGACGACGTGAGGCCGACGTCGAATCTGCCAACGTGGTGGGCGAGATCGTGGGGCGTGAGAAGCCGAACGAGGTCGTGCTCGTAGGCGGTCACCTCGACTCCTGGGACGTCGGGACCGGCGCATCCGATGACGGCGTGGGTTGCGTCATCACGTGGGAAGCCGTCCGCCTGATGAAGAAGCTCGGGCTGCGGCCGCGTCGCACCGTGCGCGTCGTGCTGTGGACGAACGAGGAGAACGGCTTGCGCGGGGCAACGGCGTACGCGGAGCGGTACGCGGCTTCGGCGTCCGATCACGTCTTCGCGCTCGAGTCCGATCTCGGCGTGTTCGCGCCGGCGGCGCTCGGATTCTCTGGCAGCATGGCGGCGCGGGCCATGATGGGGCAGATCGAGTCACTGCTCGAGCCGCTCGGTCTTCCACCGATCACTGCCGGCGGTGGCGGTGCGGATATCGGCCCGATCGCGCAGGCGGGACGGGTTCCGACGATGGCTTACATCGGAGACGCTTCTCGCTATTTCGTGATTCACCACACGCCGGCCGACACGATCGAGCGCATATTGCCTGAGGAGGTTTCGAAGGCCGCAGCGGCGATTGCAGCCGTCACCTACGCGGTTGCCGAGATGCCGGAACGGTTGCCTCGGTGATGGCGTCCGGCTAAAGCCGGACACTACGACTAGTCGTAACGACTAGTTGATTTCGGTGAGCGAGACGTCGAGGACGCGCGACTGGCGAGGGGCGTGCTGCCACTGCACGAGGATGGGGCTCTGATACAAGCCTTCCACGATTGTCGGCGTCCTGTCGTCACCGGTTGAGACCAGCAGGCTGACCGATCGTCGCATGCGGAAGAAGCGTGCTGCCGGGACCGCAAGGGTACGAGCCATCACCTTCTCGATGATCGAGCCGCGCAGACCGAACGCATCGAGCCCTTTGTTGAGCACCCGCACGAAATCGTACTTCGCGTAGTCGAGCGTCCGCGCCGGGACGGCGAGCGGATTCGCCAGGGCGTGCCGTGACTTCTCGGCTACGAACCGCAGCGGGTTTCGAAGCACCTCGGCGAGGTCGTGACGCATCAACAGCGTTTCGTACTCGTTGACCGTGAGCGCTGAATGGCGTTCGACTGGATCGAGTGCGATACGCAGTCGTCCCGTGGACATGCCCGTGTCTTTCACGAACTGCGTGAGCTGCGCGTAGATGCCGAGCCGAGGGTCCTTCAGGTTGACCGAGTCGATCGGATGCGCCGACACCGGGACCTCGACGCGCGTCTTGCGCACGACTCGTTCACGGTTGAACGCGATCAGGCGCGTGAGCCGTCGCCGCGGCTTGCCGTGATTCATCCCGTCGAGGTCTACCCAGCAGACCTTTTCGCCTTCACGATTCGGATGCATCACGCACGTGCGGAGACCGCCGGCGATGAAGGCGAGATGCGAATCGGCGTTGCGCGGTTCGACGGCGCGCTGGGCCGGGTCGAGGTCGCCTCGTCGTTCGAGTTTGTCGTGGGCGTAGCCGGCACCCTCCGGGAACAGCGCCCGGAAGGCATCGACGTATCCGGGGATGTGCTGCTCGCTGAGGCGCGCCGCCAGGCTGCGATCGAGGAAGCCGGCCGTGGTGTGAAAAGACCAGTACAGGCAGTTTGGGTACGCACCCAGTGCTCCGTGTTCGGCTGAAAAATGGGTGCGGAGATCGACGACGTCGAATCGCGCCTTCGGAGCTAGCTCAAGAGTAAGGTCGAGTGGCTTCTCGGCCATCAAGCGGGAGAGTCATACGGCGGCGACGCCGGCATGACCCTTCTAGGGTAGCACATCAGCAGGATTTTGCAGGCAGGAGCCAGATCGGATCGCTTCTGCGCCGATTATCAGCGCAGACGGTGACGTAGCATGGGAAAGACCGATGCGTCGGCGGCTCCTCCTGATCTGTCTCGTCCTGCTGTTGCTGGTGGTCGCAGGCGTGCTGGTGGTCCACACACCGCCAGTCCGGTCCTACGCGCTCCGCCTCGCGGTGCGCGCAGCGGCCAGTCAGGGGATACAGGTCGAAGCCACGCGCCTCGACTACAACCTCGCCACGCGACGTGTCCGCCTGGTCAATGTCAGGGTGTCGGCGGCTGGCGACTCTCAGCCCCTCTTCACGGCCGACGAGGTCAGCGCGGCGGCGGCGCCTCGGGTGTTTTTCGGAGAGATCGCGTTCGACGAAGTCTCGATCGGAAAGGGCGCCATCCACATCGTGCGTCGGGCCGACGGCACGACGAACCTTCCGAAGTCCTCTGGCGCCGGTTCCGGAGAACCGGCGCCTCTTCCCATCACGCGCGTGATTGCGCCTGCCCTGGCCTTCGAGTATCGCGACGAGGCAGCCGACGTCGACGTGCGTGCACCCGCGATGGACGTGGACCTCTCGCCTCGTGGCCGGCTCGCGCTCAGTGCCCCGATGAGCGTGCGTGTCGGATCGACGAGCACCCAACTCGATGCCCTCACCAGTGACGCCGCCTTCGACGGTCGCGATCTTCAACTGTCGAACCTGCGCGTCGAGGCGCCGGAACTCCGGGCACAGATCGAGGGGACGCTCGCACTCATCAGGCAGGAGCCATCGATCGACCTGCGCGTGAGCGGCGACAGCGAGTTGGAGAGGGCGGCGAAGTGGTGGGGACAGGACGCCGATGCGCCGCGCGGCGGTGTGCACTTCGAAGGAACCGTGAGTGGGCCGATCGGGGAACCCACGGCCAACCTCGACGTCAGCTCGACCGCCGTCTCCTGGCAGCGGCTCACTGTCACAAACATCGGCGGCCGGATCCGGCTGGATGCGGACGGCGTGGCCATCGGTCAATCGCAGGCGACGCTTGCGGGAGGTCAGGTGAATGCTGCCGGCAGCCTCGTGTGGCAGGCGCCGTCGCAGGCGCGTGTCGAGGCATCGTGGCGCGACGTCGATGCGGCTCAGATCGTCAGCGCGTTCAGCGACGCGCGCATCACGCCATCTGGACGCGCGTCGGGTGAACTGACCGCCAGCGGCACGCTCGAATCGATTACCGGCTGGGATGTTGACGCACGCGTCGCATTGACTGGCGGGCAGCGCGGCCGCGGCCGCATTCCAGTGCCGGGCGAATCGCGC
Source organism: Vicinamibacteria bacterium (assembly GCA_025924295.1). GTDB lineage: Bacteria > Acidobacteriota > Vicinamibacteria > Vicinamibacterales > UBA2999 > Gp6-AA40. The sequence goes on along the minus strand of JAICEG010000075.1, from coordinate 3,086 downwards.
TTTCGGCTAGCGGCCGGGCAGTGGGGACTTGATGCCCGTCATGTTGTGAGCGACGTCACAGCAGTCGATGCCACGTTGATGGGGCAGTTGCGCGAAGACGACGTCGCAGGTTCCACGATCGCAGGGACACTGCGCGCATCGGAAAGCGATCTCCAGGCCATCCTCCGGATGTTGTCGGAGGCAGACCTGGTCACGGTCGATCAGGATCTCGTGACCGGTTCGATCCGTGCGAACGCCAACGTGGAAGGCACCGTCGGGCAGCCGATCCTCAGCTTCCTGGTTGAAAGCGACGAGGCCGTGGTGGCCGGGCAGGAGATTGTGCGAGCGCAGGTTCGCGGGCGACTCGATGGCTCTGCAGTCGACCTGGAGGAGTTCGTCGCGGCCCAGCCTTCGGGCGAGAGCGGGGAGGTGGCAGGTCAGGTTCGAGGAGCAGGTCGCTTCGACCTCAACGACCAGTCCTATACCGCCACCCTCAACGCGAACTCCTGGCGGATCGATTCGACGGATGACCTGCCTCTCTCGGGTGTGGTCGACCTGGACTACTCCGGTCAGGGCCGGGGCAGAAGTGTCTTCGGGAAGGCGCGACTCGTCTCCAATCTGACGGTGCCGCCGGACATCGCGCTCGGAGAGATCACTGCTGACGTCGAACTGCAGGGAGACCACGCCGACATCACGGCCCGTGCCCCCGAGTTCAACGCAGTTGCCGAGGGAAGTGTTCGGCTGGACGCGCCGTATCAGACCTCGCTTCGCGTCAACACCCAGGCGCTCAACCTCGCGCGCGCCGTGACCGGACTCGATCTACCGGTATCCATCGACGGAACTGCGGACATTGGCCTGATGGCGGAGGGCCCGATACAAGAGTGGCGCGATGGTCGTGCCTCTCTCGAGGTCACTGCCCTGGATGCTCGCGTGCAGACGCTGCCTGTCGCGCTGCGCGAACCGGTCCGCGCGAGATACGAGGGTGGCCGGCTGTTGATCGATCGGCTCGAGGGAACGCTCGGCAAGACATCGCTGTCCGCATCCGGCGCGTTGCCTGTCGAGGGTGCGCCGCCGGCAGCACCGGCAGGCGGCGACGCGATCCTCGCGACACTCACTGGAGATCTCTACGACGTGGCTGTTGCGGCTGCCGTTGCGGCGAGCGCCACGGGCTCGTCGACAGAAGCGCCTATCGCCGCGGGCAAGGGCCCGCTGGTTCTGCTCGCTCGCATCACCGGGTCAGCCGGGTCTCCAAGCTACGCGGCCGACCTCGAGTTGGGTCCGGGCATGGTCCAGGCGCGAGCTGATCTCGCGCCGGTCGAGAACCTCCAGGTGCGCGCCCACCTCGAGAACGGCCTGCTCGAGCTGCGCAATCTGACCGGGCGTTATCACGGCGCCAATGTAACGGCGACGGGGCAGGCGCCGTTGTCGCTTCTCATTGGGAGTGCGCCCGCACCAGGTGACGGCGAAGCGGTGCTGCGTGCCACTGCCGCAGGTGTCACATCAGCCGTGCTCGCGCCTTTCGTTGACGCGTCCACGATCAGCCAGGTGACTGGGTCGCTCGACGCGCGGCTCGATTTGTCGAGTACGTCGCTCGAGCTCGATGACCTGCAGGGTGAAGTGGTTCTCGAACGCTTGAACCTGACAGTCGCCGACCTGCCTGTAACGCAGCGCGCGCCAACCCGAGTCGTCGCCAGCGCCGGTCTCGCCCGGATCGAGACATGGGAGTGGGAGAGTGAGGGCACGTCAATAGAGGTCAGCGGCCAGGTGCGCCTGGCCGACCAGCAGGCGGCGATCCTGGCCAACGGACAGCTCGATGCCCGGTTGCTCACACCATTCATCGGAACCACTGGTGTGACGACGGCAGGTCAAGTCAACACCCGGCTGTCGATTACCGGTCCCCTGACCGAGCCGACGATCAACGGTGATCTTCGACTCGCCGACGGTGAGCTTCGGCTTCGCGAGCCCCGACTCGTGGCCAGCGATCTTGATGCTGCGGCGGTGCTGGCGCGAGGGAACGTTTTTATTACCTCCTTGACCGGCACCGTCAATGGCGGGGCGTTGTTTGGCTCCGGGCAGGTGCAGTACACCCCAGCGCTACAGGGACGGCTCATTACGGATGTTACCGGGATGGCCATGAACTTCCCGGAGGGGCTGCGCACGGAGGTCGACAGCTATCTCGAGTTCACGACCGCGGTGAAAGAGGGCGAGCCTGCGAATCGCCTCAGCGGAGTGATCACGATCAGCCGGGGAGCGTACCGTGAACCTCTGGCGCTGGTGACCGGGCTGTTGAACAACCTTCAGCGCGCCGGTACCACGACCGGCAGCCCGCCTTCGCCCTTTCTCCAGTCGCTGGCGCTCGACGTTCGCGTGATTACGGGCGAGGACCTCATCATCGACAACAACGTGGCCGATGCCCTGCTCGGCGCTGACCTCCGCATCATCAACGTGGCGTCGGCGCCAGCGTTGTCCGGACGAGCAGAGCTGAGGGAAGGTGGACAGCTCTTTCTTGGTCGTAACACGTATCTCATCGAGAGCGGCACCATTGATTTCGCGAACCCGTCGACGATCGAGCCCGTGCTCGGGATCGTCGCGACGACACGGGTATCGGGGACCGACGTCGAGGTCCGCATCGCGGGTCCTCCCAACGAGCTGAAGACCGAACTCACCGGCTTCGATCAGGAAGGGAGGCAGATCGATCAGGCCAACGTGACCTCGCTTCTCTTGACGGGGCGTCAACTGAGCGACCTGGACCAGGCGCAGGCAGCCGAAGTCGGCGCCCAGGTGCTGGGGACGCTCGGCGGAGATGTCCTGGGCTTTGCCGGTCGCGCGGTGGGACTCGATACGCTTCGTGTCGTGGCCGAGACGAATCCGAGAGATCCTGCCGATCTGGCATCCGAAACGGATCCCACCTCACGCGTCACGTTCGGCAAGAGCCTCGGGTCGAAGCTCGACGTCACGCTATCGCAAAGCCTCAACCAGAGCAGCGCACAGACGTGGATTGTCGACTACCTGCCGATCCGCCGGCTCGCGTTGCGCTTCGTGTCAGATGACGATGACCTTCGGTCGTACGAGTTCAGGCACGACGTGACGTTTGGTACGGCACCCGC
>JAICEG010000074.1 GCA_025924295.1 Vicinamibacteria bacterium | reverse complement strand
CGAGGACGACGCTCCCGAAGGGTTTAGGGGCTTCCGGACTGATCGTGAACTGCGGAGTCGGATACGTCGCGTTGCGATGTCCCAACAGGTTTACCCGGACGGACTGTGCGCGCGCGTTCTGAAAGTCGTTGCCAATGGCTTCGCCCTGCGGCAAAACCCACAGCACCACGTTGTTGTCGATCGGAGCCACGACGTCCGTCCTGGGAGCGGTCACCACGAATCGTGCCGAACCGTCGGCCCGAGTCTCTCGATCCAAGGCGACAACCGGTACCGAGGGCGACACTTCCACTTGCAGCGGCAAGTTCGGTTTCACCGCACCCGACGCATCGCGCGCGACGACGGTGATCGTTGTCTCTGTACTGCCATCACGCGGTAACGAGGTTGGGCTGGCTGCGATCGTGAACGAAACTCCGTAGCCAGACGGGCCGCCCAATGCCGGCGCCGATTGTTTATCTATCGAGCAGCCGCCGAGCACGGTAGCGGCGCACAGGGCCGCCATCGCTCGGAGATGCGAAGGTCGATTCATTCTGTACATAACGTTTCCTAGTTCGCGTCTCCGAAGTCGCCGAAATCGATGCCGATGTTTCCGGAGGCACTGATCTCATTGCCGGCCTGGTCCTGTCCGTAGAACGTCACTGTGGCAATCGTGGAGATCTTGCTGCCGCTGAAACGAAGCGCTTGAAGCGGCGGCTCTCGTTTCGCCGAGTGCCGCACGATCTGGAAGCCGGCCGTGACCTCTCCGGTGGCAGGCACCGTGAACGTCACGCCGGAGTCGAACGCATACGGCACGTCGACACCCTGAATGTTGTGACCGTCAGTTCGGCGGTATTCGACGCGGTATCGGTTGATCGTGACGGCGTTCAGCTCGCTCGGGCTCGAAGGGAGCCCCGGGGACCCCGGGTCTTTGAGGATGAGCGACATATTCACGCTGCCAACGTCGTTGAACACTGTCGGGCACGGTGATTGAGGAGTACACGGCTCGGGCTGGGTCATCATTACGATCACATCGGAATGCAGGGTTCCGCCGAGCTCGTCCGGTGCATCACCGCGTGCTGCCTCGAGTGCACGCACCACGATTTGCGACGGCGATCGGCCGGTGCGGCTCACATCACCGCAACTGGCCGACAACACGACCACTGCCGACAGCGCAACGAACTTGACAAGTTTCAGAGTCACTTGCGTTCTCTCCTAGAGCCTCATGATCTTGGGGGTGATGAAGATGAGGAGCTCACGGCTCTCATCGCTGAACTCATTGCGCTGGAACAGCCAGCCAAGGAGCGGGATCCGGTGCAGCCCGGGCGTGCGATCCTGGCTCGCCTGCTCGCGGCTGACGTAGATGCCTCCGATGACGGTCGTATCGCCGTCGCCAACGAGCACCTGCGTGAGCGCCCGCTGCGTGTCGATCGGCGGAATGCCGTTGATCGCGCGGCTGAAGTCGGGCGACGCGTTCTCGACCGAGATGCGCATGATGACCGTGTTGGTGGCCGTAATCTGCGGCGTCACGCGGAGCGTCAGGGCCGCGTCGCGGAAGGTCACCGTCACCGTGTTGTTGGCGACCGTCTGAATCGGGATCTGCACGCCCTGCGTGATCTCCGCCTCGATGTTGTTCTGCGTCGACACGCGCGGCGTCGAGAGAATCCGCCCTTGTCCGGTCGATTCGAGTGCCGTCAATGCGACGTCGAGATTGACCGCACCATTCACCGCTCCCAGCGCCAGACCGATTCCGCTGGTCGCCGGGCTGACGCCCATGTTCACCATCGAGCCCGTGCCGTCAGGCCCTGATGTGGCCCCTGTGCGGCCGGTGATCGACCCCTGATTCGGGAAAGACAGCGGCAACGTGTTGCCGAGGTCCTGGCTGGCCCGCGCCCCGACGCCCCACTGCACACCGAGGTTGCGTGCGAAGTCACGAGACGTCTGGACGATGCGCGCTTCGATCTCGACTTGCGGCTCGGGTCGATCGAGCGTGGAAATCAGCCCGCTCGCGCGCTCGAGTCGATCCGGGAGGTCGTTGATGATGATCGTGTTGGTCCGCTGATCGAACTGGATCGATCCACGCTGTGAGAGGACCGTCTGCGTCAACAACTGCCGCAGGTCCTCGGCGCGTGCGTAGCTCAGCGACCGCGTCAGCACGCGCAGTTCACCGGCGAGCGCCTGCTCTTCCGACAGCTTGCGGCGCTGTGATTCCTCGTCGGCGAGCACGGTCAGCGGCGCTACGCGGACGATGGTGCCGTCGACGACGTAGCCAAGCTTGTTCGCGCGCAGGATGATGTCGAGCGCCTGATCCCACGGCACGTCACGGAGTGCGACATCGACCGTGCCCTGGATCGTCGGATCGATCACCAGGTTCAGCCCGCTGATCTCCGAGAACGTTCTGAGCACGGCGCGCAGATCCGCACCCTGGAAATCGAGACTCACCGGATTGCCCGTGTAGCGCGCCTCCGGCTGGGTCGCCGCAGCCTGGGTTGGGGCCTGGGCGACCGGCCTCTGAACGGGCGCCACTGCCGGAGCGCTTGCGCGAACCGGTTCCACCGTCCGCGCGGCTGGAGCGGCTGGCGTAGCGGATGCGGCCGGCGCAGCCGCAGGCGTGGTGCCTCGAGCCGCCACGGCGGCATCCCTGGTCTGCAACGCGCTGAACGGATCCGCAACCGGCTCATCGAAGACGAGCGTCATGTCGTTACCGTCGGGTGACGACTCGACCCGATACGGCGCCGTCCGCGACAGGTCGAACGTGACCTGCGTCATGAGCGGTGCCTTTGGATCGAATCCAATCCGAACGCGCTGCACCGGACCCTGCCCGACATTGTTCGTGGACGGCAGCGACGAGGTCACGTTCGGGAAGTTGATGACGACGCGGCGCGGTCCATCCTTCGGTTCGATGACGCTGGTCGCGATCAATCGCGACGTCCCATGCAACGTGACTGCGGTCGCTTCACCACGCTTCTGCACGCGCAGGTCCCGGATGGCGGGTGATGGTCCCGTCACACTGACGGCGCTGCTGGTTGCTGCGGTCGTGGCGGCCGGAGCGCTGTCTGCTCGCTCGGCTTCGACGTAGATGACGTTGCGCGTGCTGCGCACCTTCGGCCGCATCGGCTGGTCGAGCGTCATGCGGATGCGGGCGATCACCGTGCCATCGCTGGCGGCGGCGTTTTCGACCTGAATCGCGGCAATCGGATGACGCGGATCGGCGTAGAACCGATTCTCGAAGCCCGCGGCAACCACGTCCCGCATCTCGACGACGAACGTCTTCGGATCGGGCTGCGAGGCGACATACGGCACGGGGCTGGTCGCCTCGATCGCGACGACCCCGGTGCGTCCGTCAATCTTGGACGCGATCCGCTTCAGCATCGCGGGGTCGTTGCCGGCCCCGATCGCTCGCAGCGGAGCCATCACACCAAGCGCCAGGGCGACACACAGCCCGAGCAGCATCGAATATCGGTACGTTACTGGCATGGTTCGCCCAAACCTCTCCACTTACTTCCCCTCTTCCGTCTGTCGGAGCAGCTTCCGCACTTCCTGTTCTTTCTGAAGCGAAAGCGGATCGCTGACCTGCTGCAGAATGACCATCGAATCAGCCGTGATCGACCGTATCGAACCGTCCGCCAGCTTGTCGCCGGCGCGAACGATGTAGGTCTTGCTGTCTGCACCCTCGAGGATGCCGACGAAGCCGCCCTGGCTCTTCATGGTCCCGCGCAGGCTCACTTCGGCGGTGCCAAGTCCGGCAAGGCCGGCCATACGTGTGCCCGTAGGGACAGAATCAGCACCCCGCCGCAACAGGCTCACGAATGGATCGCGGCGCCCTTCCGGGTTGTAGGTGAATCCCTGGGGCTCGGCCGCGTCGGCCTTTTGCTCGGCGGGCGCGGGCTGCGCGGCCGCGGCAGGCGCAGGAGTTGCCGCCGGTGCCGCCGCGGGCGCCTGCGCAAACGCCGCTCCTCCGGCGAGCAGCACTGTCAACAGCGAGAGAACAAGCACGCGTGTCACCGGCATTACTCCGTTCGCGCCGCACCCGGCTGTCCGGGCGCCGCCGCCGCTGGTTGTGGCTCGATCAGCACGAATGTGGTCGCCGTGCACTCCGCTGTGACCGTCGTGCCGCCGGGTTGCGCGGGCTGCTTCGTGCTGATCTTGATGTCGCCGACGTTGATGATTCGCGGGAACTTGCTGACGCGCTCCAGGAACGAGCCCAGGTCGTGGTACGTCCCTTCGAGCTGGAGGCCAATCGGCCACTCGGCGTGCAGCTGGCGGCGCGTGACTGGTCGAGGCGTGAAGCCGCGAATCGTCAGGCGTGACTGCGTGGCCATGGCCTGAACGCGACGGAGCAGATCGGCGACGTCTTGTTCTTCTGGCAGGACTGCCCGCAGACGTTCGAGCTGCGCTTCGAGCTGCTGTACCTCGCGACGGAACTCCGGCAAGCGCTTCGCAGTCGCCAGCCCGCGCTCGATGGTCTGGTTGATGGTCGCCAGCTGCGTTTCCCGCGACTCGATGTTCTGCATCATGTCGCGGGCATACAGGTGGTAAAACGCGCCGGCGCCTGCCAAAGCCAACGCGACGAACATGCCCACCTGGCCGTACCACGGCATCTTGCTGAGGCTAATGTTGATGGCCACTACCAGAACCTCATTCGCTCAGTCATCTCTGGAGTCACGCGACGCCCCTACTTCGCCACCGGAGGCGCGCCTCGGCCCGCTGCTGCCGGCCCCGCGCCCGCCGCGCGTCCGGAGGACGCCAGCTCCGCCTTCACGGTGAAGGTGATCAACTCCACTGGAGCGGTTCCCGTTGTCCCCGCCGATGACTCAACCTGGCTCTTCACGATCTCGATGGGCTTCTTGAGCAGTGGGCCGTTGCCAAGGTTGCCGACGAAGTCGGACAGACCGATGAGCGTGGTGCTGCGGCCGTCGATGGTGACGGCGCCGCCCTCCTGCGTCATTTCCGTCAGCCACATCATCTCGGGAAGGCTCCGGCTCACGTGATCGAGCAGTTGCACCGGGATGCTCTGGCCGCTTCTCAGTTGTTCGATCAGCTGCACGCGCTGCTGCAACTGCGCCCGCTGCGCCTCGAATTTCTGCACCTCGGTGAGCAGCGACTGCAGCCGTTGCGCTTCCTGTTGGCGAGCGAGGATCTCCGCGTCGAGCCGCGCAGACTCGTTATTGAGGCTCCAATACCACCAGCCGACGCCGACGAGCGCCGCAACGAGGATCAGGCTGCACGCGACCGTCAGGCGCTGACCAACGTCGAAGGACGGGGTCTTGCGCGCTGCCGGCTTCCGCTCGACGCCGAGGAGGTTGATGCGAATCATCGGTCGCCCACTTTCCGCAGCGCCAGCCCCACGGCGACGGCCGCCGTCGATGCGTGCTCGATGGACTCGCGACCGAGCTTCTTGGGATCCCACACGATGGCGCGGAACGGGTCGAACTCCTCGACCGGAGCGCCGAAGCGCTCGTGCAACATCTCCCGGAAGCCATCGACCCGCGAGGCGCCGCCGCTCAGCATGATTCGATCGATGCGATCCGACGATGCCGTCGCCTTGAAGAAGTCGAAGGTCTTCTGGACTTCGAGGAGCACGTTTTCGGTAACGGCCCGCAACACCGGCTGTGCCTCCTCGAACGAGGCGCCATCGACGGGAATGCCCTTCTTCAACTGCTCTGCCGACTCGTGCGGCAGATCGAGTTCCTTCTGGACCGCTTCGGTGTAGGCGTTGCCGCCAATCGAGATATCGCGGGTGAACATCGACTGCTCACCCTGGAGGATGTTGATGTTGATGGCACTGGCGCCGGCATTGAGGAGCACGACCACCTGCGCCGTGTCCAGCCCGTAGTTCACGTCGAAGGCGTTCTGCAGCGCGAAGGCATCGACGTCCACGATCACCGGCGTGCGGCCGGCCTGGGCGATGACACCGGTGTAGTCGCCGATCTTCTCCTTCTTCGCCGCAACGAGGAGCACCTCCATGTTGCCGCGCGAATCGGGGCCTGTTCCGGGATCGAGAATCTGGTAATCCAGGTTGACGTCCTGGATGTCGAACGGGATGTACTGCTCGGCTTCCCAGTAGATTGACTCGTCCAGTTCGGACTCCGTCATCACCGGCAGCGTTATCTTTTTGACGATGACGGCGTTGCCTGACAGTGACGCGCAGACGTCCTTTCCTTTGAACGCCTTGTTGCGCTCGAACACCTGTCGAATGGCTTCGGCGACCGCACCAGCATCGATGATGGCGCCGTCGACGATCGCGTCGGCAGGCACGGGTTCCTCCCCATATGCCGCGACGCGGAAGCCTTTGCCGGCCGCCTTCAGTTCGATCGCCTTGACCGCACTCGACCCGATGTCGAGTCCGACTACCGACTTGGATTTGCCAAACATGCCAAACATAAAGAGGTCTCTACCGCCTCACGCGAGATCCTCGGCCATAAGCGCAACGGCTGTGCCAGCACCTCGACCAGACCGTCTTTGGCCTATTTCGGCCCATTCGCCTCGGGTGCCCCTCTTACAGGTGGCGGTTTTTCGATCCCCCCTGACGACAAAACGGTGCACGAATCACAGTTCTGATCGGTGGGGTCCCAAGACCAATGCCAGACAAAGTTTGTTATCGGCAGAATTGTTCCGAACTACAAAGGACCGACCAGGATGGACAGGGCATCGACAATGTCGGAATTCGACGACCTCGGTGTCGGGAGAAGTCCCTGTGCATGTGTGGCTTGACAAGATGTGACAGGGGTCCGTATCATTGACGTTTACGGTCGTAGGAAACGTCCACGCTGAATGGCGTCGAGCCGGGAAGCCTGCTCGAGGGCGTGGACCAAGTCGGCCTCTGCCAATGCGTTGGCAGGGCTAAGGAATCCCTAAATTCATGCGTACGTTTGTCGCGAGCGCGAAACGCGCCGACAGCCAGTGGCACGTCATTGACGCCGAGGGTCAGGTCCTCGGACGCATTGCCACGCTGACTGCGCGGCTCCTCCAGGGGAAGCACAAGGCGTCCTATACCCCGTTCATCGATACGGGTGACCACGTGGTCATCGTCAACGCTGGCACCGTGAAGCTCACCGGTGAGAAGGAACAGAAGAAGATCTATCGTCGGCACAGCGGTTTCGAAGGTGGCCTGCGCGAGGAGCGCGCGGTCGACGTACGAAAGCGCAAGCCGGTTCGTTTAGTGGAGGAAGCCGTCCGCGGCATGCTGCCGAAGACCAAGATGGGAGACGCGATGTACCGCAAGCTCAAGGTGTACGCCGGTCCCGATCATCCTCATTCCGCACAGCAACCGAAGAAGATCGAGGTCGCCTAGCTTGGCAAGCATCGAATACTACGGCACAGGCCGCCGCAAGACATCGACTGCCCGCGTTTTCCTCCGCCCCGGCAAGGGCGCCATCACCGTCAACCATCGCGAGTTCGACAAGTTCTTCACGACGGACGCGCTGCGCATGCAGGTGCGCCGTCCGCTCCTGCTGACGGAGACCGGCGAGAAGTTCGACATCCTCGCCACGGTCGATGGCGGTGGCATCAACGGTCAGGCGGGCGCCATGAAGCTCGGTATCGCGCGCGCGCTGTGCGAGTTCAACGTCGAGTTGAGGAAGCAACTGAAGAAGGATGGACTGCTGACATCCGACTCGAGAGTCAAGGAACGCAAGAAGTACGGTCTGGCTGGTGCGCGCAAGCGGTTCCAGTTCAGCAAACGCTAGTAGAGAGGGAGGGATCTTGTCCGGGATTGCGATGAAGGATCTGCTGGAGTCCGGGGTTCACTTCGGTCACCAGACGAAGCGGTGGAACCCGAAGATGAAGGAGTACATCTTCGGCGAGCGGAACGGCATCTACATCATCAACCTCAATAAGACCGTCAAGAAGTTCCGTGAGGCCGAAGAATTCATCACCAACCTCGCCGCCGATGGGCGGACGCTGCTCTTTGTGGGCACCAAGCGCCAGGCGCAGGATGTCATTGCTGAAGAAGCGCAACGCTGCGGCATGTACTTCATCAATCAGCGATGGCTGGGCGGACTGCTGACCAACTTCACCACCATTCAACGCAGCCTTGGACGTCTTCGCGACCTCGAGTCGATGGTCACCGACGGCCGTTACGACACGCTCTCGAAGAAGGAGATCGCCCGCAACGAGAAGGAGAAGCGCAAGCTCCTCAAGAACCTCGAGGGCATCCGGCAGATGTCCCGCCTGCCCGACGCGGTCTTCGTCGTCGACACGCGCAAGGAGAAGATCGCGGTCGACGAAGCCCGCAAGCTGAAGATCCCCGTGATCGGTGTGGTGGACACCAACTGCGATCCCGACGAAGTGGACTATGTCGTGCCTGGCAACGACGATGCCCTGCGGGCGATCCGGTTGTTTGCCTCGAAGATCGCCGACGCGGTCGTCGCCGGTCGGGGCATGCGCGAGTCGCGGATCGCTGAAGAAGATGCGGCGCGCGCCGAAGAAGCCGCTGCCGCCGATTCCGCAGCGCGGCTGACCCGCGCCGTGCGCCCCCAGCGTCGCGCTGAAACGCCCACGACCGCCGGGGCCTGAGAGCAGTAGAACCGAGGTTCATGCGCCGGCCCCGGGGCCGGCGTTCTTTTGTACGGTCGGAGATGTAAATGGCAGAGATTACGGCAGCAATGGTGAAGCAGCTTCGCGACCAGACCGGCGCGGGGATGATGGAATGCAAGGCGGCCCTCACGGAAGCCAACGGCAACATGGAAGAAGCGGTCACGCTGCTCCGCAAGCGCGGCCTGGCCCAGGCGGCCAAGCGCGCCGGCCGCGCCACCGCCCAGGGCGTCATTGGCAGCTACATCCACATGGGGGGCCGCATCGGCGTGCTCGTCGAGGTGAACTGCGAGTCGGACTTCGTCGCACGCACCGACGACTTCAACAACCTGGTCAAGGAAGTCGCGATGCACATTGCCGCCGCCGACCCGAAGTGGGTCCGCCGCGAGGATGTCCCTGGCGACGCGATCGAAAAAGAAAAGGCGATCTACCGCGCGCAGATGGAGAACTCCGGCAAGCCGGCCAATGTGCTCGACAAGATCATCGAGGGCAAGCTCGGAAGCTTCTACTCTCAGTTCGTGCTGCTCGACCAGCCGTCGATCCGTGATGGCAGCATGACCGTTTCGCAGATCGTGGCCCAGGCAAGCGCGAAGACCGGTGAGAACATCCAGATCAACCGGTTCGTGCGCTATCGCATGGGTGAGGGCGCGGAAGCTTGATTGATCGCGGCGGGTCCGTAGAGCAGGACCCGCCCTACGCTGCAGAGTAGGCCGGGTCTTGTTCTTTGGACCCGGCGTATCCCGGGCCCTCCAGCTATAATCGCAAGTCGATGTCCTCTGAAGCCGTCGTTCCTTCCACGCAGGCCCCTGTCTACAAACGCGCGCTCCTGAAGCTCTCCGGCGAAGCCCTCATGGGTGAGCAGCAATTCGGCGTCGACCCTGCGGTCGCCAACCGAATCGCCCTTGATGTGGGAGAGATCCAGCGACTCGGCGTTGAAACCGCCATCGTCATCGGCGGGGGCAATATCTTCCGGGGACTGGCGGCCAGCGCTCGAGGGATGGACCGCGCGACCGCCGACTACATGGGCATGCTCGCGACCGTCATCAATGCCCTGGCGCTGCAGGACGCTCTCGAGCAGCACGCCATCGTCACGCGCGTCGTCACGGCGATCGAGATGCGCGCCGTTGCCGAACCGTTCATCCGGCGCCGGGCGATCCGGCACCTGGAAAAGGGGCGCGTGGTGATTTTCGCCGCCGGCACCGGAAGCCCCTACTTCACGACCGATACGGCCGCTGCTCTTCGGGCGATGGAGATCAAGGCCGATGTGATCCTGAAGGGTACGAAGGTCGACGGGATCTACACCGCCGACCCGATGGTCGATCCCCAGGCGACGAAGTATACGAAGATCTCCTACCTTCAAGTCCTCGAGCGACAGCTGAAAGTCATGGATGCGACGGCGATTTCCCTGTGCATGGACAACAAGCTGCCGATTGTCGTCTTCAACCTTCGCAAGGCGGGTAATATCCGTCGCGTGATATTGGGCGATCCGATCGGCACGACGGTGTCAGTCTAGCTGGATGGTGATGAGGGATGGAATTCAAAGACCTGAAGGGCATGTTCAGCGATGTGAAGGCGCGAATGGATGCAAGCATCGACCGCGTGCGGCGCGACATGGCGCATGTTCGCACGGGACGCGCCACGGTCAGCCTGCTCGACGGCATCCAGGTCGAGGCCTACGGCACTCGCATGCCCATCAACCAGGTGGCCACGCTGTCGGTCCCCGAGCCCGCGTTGATCATCGCGCAGCCGTTCGACCCGCAGGTCATGGGCGCGATTGAAAAGGCGATCCGCGCTTCGGATCTGGGCCTGAACCCGGCCAACGACGGCAAGGTCGTGCGCATTCCAATCCCCGCGTTGACCGAAGAGCGCCGCAAGGAGCTGTCACGCCACATTCACAAGCAAGCCGAAGAGGGGCGCAACGCCGTCCGACAGGTCCGGCGCGATGCCAACGACCGGCTGAAGAAGCTGCTCAAGGACCACACGGTTTCCGAAGACGATGAGCGGAAGGGCCTCGAGCAGGTGCAGAAAATGACCGACGAGCACGTCAAACTGATCGACGACCTGCAGAAGAAGAAAGATCAGGAACTGCTCGGCCACTGACAATCAGTCCCCGAAAGACACTCCAAGCGACCTCGCGGTCAGCAACAGGTCATAGTCGAGCGGCACGGTCTTGGTCTTGCCAACGACCTCGCCAATCGGAATCGGAACCAGATCGGGGGGATGGTTCGCGACCATCTTTCCGAACTGTCCATGCAGCAGCAACTCCACCGCTTTTCCGCCGAATCGTGTTGCCAGGGTCCGATCGAATGCGGTTGGTGATCCGCCGCGCTGAAGATGGCCGAGCACGACGTGACGCGTCTCCTTGCCGGTCCGATCGCCCAACTGCCTCGAGCACAAGGCACCGGCCCCCCCCAGGCGCTCCGCATGCCCGGTGCGCGCCGCTTCGATGACCGAAAGCCCGCCATCGACGGGTCGCGCACCCTCGGCGACAACGACGATGCTGAAGCGCGCGCCCCGTGCCTCGCGTTGGCGCGTGCACTCAGCAACCTTCTCGACGTCGTACGGGATCTCGGGAATCAGGATCACATCGGCACCGCCAGCCACGCCGCTGTGGAGCGCGATCCATCCGGCGTAGCGTCCCATCACCTCGACGACCATGATGCGGCGGTGCGCTTCTGCCGTGGAGTGCAACCGGTCGATCGCATTGGTGGCGAAGTCGACCGCGGTATCGAAGCCGAAACAGCTGGTCGTGCCGACGATGTCGTTGTCGATCGTCTTCGGCACGCAGACGAGCGGCACACCCATCTTGTAGAACTCGTACGAGATGGCGAGCGTGCCGTCGCCACCAATACAGACGAGCGCGTCGAGCCCCATCTTCCCGAACATGTCGACCACGCGTTCGCCGTAGTTGAACGTGCCTTGTGGCGTGACGATCGGTTCCGCGAATGGATTGCCGCGATTGACCGTGCCGAGGATCGTGCCGCCCAGGCGAAGGATTCCGGTCACGTCACGCGGGGTCAGCGTTCGGGACTTCTCCGGGTAGATCAGGCCGTCAAAGCTGTCCTCGAGGCCGATGACCTCGACACCGGCGTTGTAAGCGGCCTTGACGACGGCACGGATGACCGCGTTCAGGCCAGGGGCGTCGCCGCCTCCCGTGAGGACTCCGATTTTCTTTATCTTCGGCATGTGGCCGCAGGTGTGTAGCCGTCGCGGGGGTCGCGTGGCGAGTTACCTCGCAGTATAACAGTCGGCTATATCGAGGGAGCGTTCGAGTCAGGTAACAGCGATGTCGCAGACCGTCGTAGAGGCGACAGCGACGTAGGAATCCGGCCTTCGCTCCTTCGGAGCTTTGGCGGACAGCCTTCGCATAGACTCACGAGCGAAGGCTGGTGGACGGCGCGAGGCTCGAACTCGCGACCTCCGCATTGCGAACGCGGCGCTCTCCCAACTGAGCTAGCCGCCCACTGGTCCTCGTGCGTGACATATCCCGCGACTTCTGCGGGATACGCATCTCACTACTCTAGCACTTGGTCATGGGCTGGGCAATCGCCACCCCGGCGTCACGACTCCCGCTCGAACGTCAGATACAGCGGCGCCGCGCCCAGAACCATGAGGAACCCGAAACTTCCCCACCCGGCCTTGTTTGCCGCTTTGAAGCGAGCGTGCTCACCAGGCTTCAGCACGATTGGCTGCGTCTTCCAGAACAGCGTGTTGTGCACGCGCAGTCGATGCGGGCCGGCCGGCAGATCGTGCGTCACCGCTTCGCCGTTTTTCAGGATGGCAATCTGCTCGTCATCCACTGACACGTAAATCTCACGGATCCCGGCATCATCCGGCGATTGACGGCTTACCGTGATGGTCGCCACCTCCTCGGCGCGCGGTTCTGCACTCGCCAGCGACGCGCCGGTTGCGCCCCCGGGTGGGCCGGTGCCCGAGACGCCTTCGCGAAAGGTGATGACCACAGTACGATCCTAAACTAGTCTGGGACTCCGCCATTGAGGCGCAGGCTCACCAATGCCCGTGTGGACCGAGAACTCTCTTTAGAACCGAATGTCGTTGAAGCACTCGAGAATCCCGCTCGGCCGGGCAGATGCACTGGCGTCACAGGTGATCCGCGAAGCACATCAGGCCGGTCTCCCGACCGACGATATCGTGCCGGCTGGAGGCCTCCGCAGATTTGCGCCCGCTGTCGAGGGCACATTACTCGTCGCCGTCGCCGACGACACGCGGCGTGACGAGGTGCTTGCCGGCATGTCACGGCTCTCGATCGTGCGAGCCGTGCTCGGCAGCGCGACTTCCAGCCTGCGTGTCTCGACCGATCGTGGACTGCTGGAGGTTCACGTCACACCACCCCAGATGGCTGGCGCTGCCCTGGTCTGGCATACCGGAACTCCCCGCCACGTCAAGTGGCTTCAGACACGAGCGTCGGCACGCGGCCTGACGTTCACCGGCGGGCGCCTCGAGCGTCACAGGAGCGGACTCACCGTCCCCGATGAAGAGACGTTCTATCGGCTGCTCGATCTTCCCTACATTTCTCCCGAGCTCCGGGAGGGAGAAGATGAGATCGCCGCGGCGGAACACGACGCATTGCCTTCGCTGATCAACGCGCTGCACATCCGCGGTGATCTCCACATGCACAGCACGTGGAGCGACGGCCGCGACTCCATCCTACACATGGCGTTGAGCGCGCGCCAGCTCGGGTACGAGTACGTCGCCATCACGGATCACTCCGAGCGATCGTGGGCTTCCCGCAAACTGCTGGCGGTCGAGATTCCGTTGCAGCGGGAAGAGATCGAGACCGCCCGATCGCAGGCGCCCGGGATCGATATCCTGCACGGCGTCGAGGTGGACATCATGCCGGATGGCTCTCTCGACTTCGACGACAACACCCTCTCGCGCTTCGACATCGTGCTGGCATCACTCCATGACGCGGCCGGCGATCACAGCGCGCGTCTCACCGAGCGCTATCTGCGGGCCATGCGACACCCGCTGGTGAACATCATCACGCACCCAGCCAATAGAAGTCCTGCCCTCTCCAACGGCTACGAACTCGACTTCGCGCGCCTGTTCGAGGCGGCGGTCGACTCGGGCACGGCGATGGAGATCGATGGTGCACCCGGTCACCTCGATATGGATGGCCGGGTTGCCCGCGACGCGGCGGCCGCCGGCGTCACCATCGTCGTCAACAGCGACTGCCATCGGGCGGAGGCGTTGGGCCGGCAGATGAGCTTCGGGATCGGCACGGCCCGTCGTGGGTGGATCGGGCCTGACAGTGTCCTCAATACGCGAGGAATCGAGGGGATCCGGAAGTTCATTGCCCGGAAACGCGGACGCTCATCCCGCTGATCTCCCCGCCGCCAGTTTCACAGGCCACCACATTTCAGGCACCTGGCTTGCTGTATCGTTAGTCACACGGACCGACCGGCGAGTCGGTCCCAGGGTGGTCTTATGCGATTTCTCTCGGCATTTATCGTTTTACTCGCATTGCCTGTTATGGGTACTGCCCAAACAGGCCAGAACCCCGAGGCGCTGGCCAAGGCCCTCCAGGCCCGTTACCAGAACGTGCGCGACTTCACCGCCGACTTCGTCCAGACTTACCGGGGCGGCGTCTTGCGAACCGAAACACGGGAACGGGGAACGGTGGCGGTCAAGAAACCGGGCCGAATGCGGTGGATCTACACCAGCCCGGAGCGAAAAGAGTTCGTATCCGACGGCCAAAAGATGTATTCATACATCCCGGAGGATCGCCAGGTCATGGTGTCCGACGTCCCGGCCGACAACGAGGCGCCGACGCCGGTGCTCTTCCTGGCTGGAAAGGGCGACCTGGTGAAAGACTTCACCGCGACGACGGCTCCGAGCCCGGTAAGTGGATCGGTCGGCTTGAAGCTGACCCCCCGCCGGAGCGAGCCGGAGTACGAGTACTTGATAGTGGCGGTCGATCCGGAGACGCTCCAGATCCGGGCGTTGACCACGCGCGACCGTCAGGGTGGTGAGTCGACGCTCCGCTTCGAGAACCTGCAGGAAAACAAGGGCATCTCCGATAAGGACTTTGCGTTCCGTATTCCGCGCGGCGTCGATGTCATCACTGATGGCAAACCTAACTAGCAAACTTCTGCTCCTCGCGTTGGCCGCCACGATGGCGGGTTGCGCCAGTGCGGCCATGCGCGCCGGCGAACAGGCCGACATCGCCCGGGACTACGACCGCGCCATCGTCGAGTACACGAAGGCGGTGCGCGAGAACCCTGACGATCGTGCGGCCAAGCAAGCCCTCGATAACGCGAAGATCCGGGCCTCCCTCGACCACTTCGCGCGCGGCCGCCGTTACGAGAACGCCGGCCGGCTGGATGATGCGCTCATGGAGGTGCAGCTGGCCAACGAGCTGAACCCTGGCAGCGCCGACATCGAGCAGATACTG
>JAICEG010000073.1 GCA_025924295.1 Vicinamibacteria bacterium | reverse complement strand
GTTGCGAACTTTCGGCCATAGATGTCGGTGCAGGTGGCGGGGAACAACGAGTAAATCTCGCCCCAGGCAAAGAACACCAGGCCGGACAAGAGCACGAACAACAGCGGATTGCCAGCGAACACGAGCAGCGTGTAAATACCGATGCCTTCGATCAGGAAGGCGAAGAACATGGTGTTCTCGCGGCCGATGTGATCCGACACCCATCCGAAAAACGGCCGGCATATGCCGTTGAGCACGCGGTCGATCGTCAGCGCGAAGGTGAGGGCTGGCAAGGTCAGTCCGAGGATCGAGACCGGGATCGTGCCGACTTTGAAGTCCGCCGCGATTGGCGCCAATTGGGCGACCGCCATCAGACCGCCGGCGCCGACCATCACGAACATCGCATACATCACCCAGAATACGGGCGTCTTGAGCACCTCGATCGGACTGTAGTCGCGCCGCGTCTGCTGCACGGCGGCGGCCGCCGGGACAGTCACCTCGCCAGCAGCCGGCGCCCGCAGCATCAGCGCGACCAGCATCACCACGATGCCCTGTCCGAGACCGAACCACAGAAAAGCGGATTCATATCCGCTCGATGCGATCATGTTGGCAATGGGGATCACGGTCAGCGCCGAGCCCGCGCCGAAGCCCGCTGCCGTCAAACCGGCGGCCAGGCCGCGCCGATCCGGAAACCACTTCAGCGCGTTGCCAACCGAGCCACCGTAGATGACGCCGGCGCCGATGCCTCCGACCGCAGCCCCGACGTACAAAAGAAACAGAGAGTCGGCGACGGAGTTGATGACCCATGCGAGCGCGACCAGAATGCCGCTCGCGCTGATCATGATGCGCGGGCCGAACTTGTCGATGAGGTAACCTTCGATCGGTACGAGCCACGTCTCTGTCAGCACGAAGATCGTGAAGGCGACCTGAATCGCCGCCCGGCCCCACTGATACTTGTCGTCAATCGGACCGACGAACAGCGTCCAACCATATTGCAGGTTGGCGATCATCACCATGCATATGATGCCGAAGATCAGTTGCAGCCAGCGTGTTGTTCCGGACGCTGTGGAATGAGTCATCCAATCCTCACCCTCTGCCCAGTTCGAAGAGGCCGCAAGCCTATCACCGCCCCGCTTGCCGTGTCGAGCCGACGACGGCCACACGCCGTGATGACGGCGTAAAGCGAAGTCAGCCATAATTCCTTCATGCGTCGTCCGCTCTTCGTGTTCGGCCTGGTCTGCGTACTGGCAACACCTGTATCAGTTGATGCCTGGGGCTTCGAGGCACACAAGTTCATCGTCACGCGGGCCATCTCGCTCCTCCCGCCGGAATTGCGGCCGCTCTTCGAAGCCAATCGCACGACGCTCGTCGAACACTCGATCGATCCGGATTTGTGGCGCAACGTGGTGGGTGAGAGCGAAGAACCGCATCACTATCTCGATCTGGACTGGGAGGGCTACGGGCCATATCCGTTTGCCGACTTGCCGCGCGATCTCGACGATGCGTTCAAGAAGTTCGGGAAGGAGCAGGTCGAGCGCAACGGCACGGTGCCGTGGCGTACCGAGGAGATGTACGAAAAGCTGAAGGACGCCTTCACTGCCTACGAGCGACGCGGATCCTTCGGGCGATTCGACATCCTGTTCTACTCGGCGTGGCTGGCCCACTATGTCAGCGACGCGTACGTGCCTCTTCATACCGTCGTGAACCACGACGGCCAGCTCACCGGCCAGCGTGGCGTGCACACGCGCTGGGAGGCACTCCTCTTCGAGCGCTACGTCAGGCAGCTGAAGCTGTCGCCGAAGCCGATTGCACCGATCCGTGCACCGCGCGACTTCATCTTCGATGTCGTGCGTGATGGAACGCGGCTCGCATCAGACGTACTCGAGGCCGATCGAGTCGCCATCGGCACGCGCGACGTCTACGACGATGCGTACTACGCGGCGTTCTTCAAGAGTAGTGGCGCGCTGATGCAGCGGCGCATCGACGAATCGAGCGCGGCCGTAGCGGCGATGATCGCCGGGGCATGGGAAGCTGCGGGCAAGCCCCCCGTCCCAGTGCGCGCACGCGACACGGACCAGCGACGACGGCCTTGACGCCGGACCCCTCGGACCAGACCGTCAGACCATCGGACCCTCGGACCCGGACCGGACCGTCGCACCCTCGCACCCTCGCCCCTTCGTACCGTGTGACTCTGATATCGTCATCCCAATGGACGTTTTCGTGATCCCGGTCGGCGCCGATCGCTACGAGCTCTATTACGAGCAGCAGAGCGAAGAGTCGGAGCCGGACGAGCCGGAGTCAACCGGCATGTTCGCACGGTTGCAGCGCCGGTTCGGTGAGCTGCTGCGTGCGGCTGAGGAGCACCGGCACCAGAAACACGAATCGAATACACCGCGATCCTGGACCGGCCGTTTGCAGGACCACATGATGTCCTGGATCGCCAAGCGCGTCGCGGAGCAGCGTCTGCTCTGGAACCTGCGCAACAAGGATCGCGCGGTGGCCGTGCATCCGAGCGATGTCTCGTTCGATGAGGTGATGCCCCATATCCAGCAGACACTGCAGCGCGATTTCGAGCGCCATCGTTTCTGGCTCTTCGTCGATACGGCAGGCCTGATCGTGTCGGGGTTGCTCGCGATCGTGCCCGGCCCGAACCTGTTGGCGTACTACTTCCTCTTTCGCGCTGGCGGGCACTTCCTCTCGATGCGCGGCGCGGCGCGCGGGCGTGATGCGGTGGTCTGGGAGGGCAAGCCGTGTGAACCGCTCGCCGAGCTTCGCGAGCTCTTGAACATGCCGCGGCGTGACCGTCACAGCCGGGTCCAACAGATCGAAGACACCCTGCACCTGCGACACCTGACCACGTTCTTCGAGCGTGTAACAGCGAAGAACACGGCGCGGACGTCGGGCGCTCGCAGTCCGAAGCCGGTCAAGACCGAGTAGCATTACTCTACGGTTCGCTTGTGTTGAGGCTGTCATCGTAGGCCCGCGATGAAAAACAGGCCGATTCCAATCGGGAACGACGTTGCCGACAGAACCAACACAAGCGAGCTGTGGAGTAGTTGATAGTGACGCTTCGCGAATTGGCCGACCGACTGGAATGCCGCCTCGAAGGCGATGGCGACCTCGAGGTGACTCGCGTGTCCGGCATCCAGGATGCTCAGCCGGGCGACGTCACGTTTCTGGCCAATCCAAAATACGAGAAGGCGCTCGCCTCGACCCGCGCCTCAGCGGTCATCCTCAAAGAGGATGCGAAGGCAGCACCGTGCGCGATGCTGCGCGCACGCGATCCGTATCTGGCGTTTGCGCGAGCCGTCGGGTTGTTCGCGCCAGTGTCCCGTCCGGCACCGGGGGTGCACACCCTGGCCGCGATCGCGTCGAATGCACGCCTGGGCGCCGATGTGTCGATCGGGCCGTTCGTCGTCATCGGTGAAGGCGCACGCATCGGTGACCGTACGGTGATCTATCCCAATGTCACCATCGGGCCGGGCGCCAGCATCGGGAGCGACTGCACGATCCATTCGAATGTCGCGGTTCGCGAGCGTTGCACGCTCGGCGACAGGGTCATCCTGCAGAATGGAGTCGTCATTGGCGGCGACGGCTACGGCTTCGTCCGGCGTGGTGACGGTACCCACGAAAAGATTCCCCAGGTTGCCGTCGTCGTGATCGAAGACGACGTGGAGCTGGGCGCGAACACGACCGTGGATCGGCCGGCGGTAGGGGAGACGCGGATCAAGGCGGGCGCCAAGATCGACAACCTCGTCCAGATTGCGCATGGCGTATCGGTCGGACGGAACGTCCTGATGGCAGCGCAGGTTGGCATCGCCGGCAGTACCGACATCGAGGACGATGTGGTGTTCGGCGGGCAGGTTGGCGTGGGCGGGCACCTGACGATTGGGCGCGGTGCGGTTGCGGCCGGGCAGTCGGGTGTCACCAATTCGCTCGATGCCCGTGCGTTCGTTGCCGGCTACCCCGCGATTGACAGTCGTGAGTGGCGCAAGGCGTCCGTCCTGTTTCGCCGGCTTCCCGAGATGAAACGACGTATCGAGCAGCTCGAAGCGCAGGTCGACAAGCTGACGCGCGCGCTTTCCCAACCCGAAAGGTCATCCGAGTGATTCAAGGCGTTCGATTCCGCTGCGCCGTACAGGCGTTGCTGGTGGTGGTGTGTACCGTTCCGGCGTTTGCCCAGACCGAACCCCAGGCGCCCGTCGAAGAACCGACCCGTACCGTCGAGTTCCTGCCCCGTGTCGCGTTTCACATGGCGGCCGAATACCTGGCTGATGAAGATCCGCGGTTCATGTGGGATGCCGACTTTGGCGGTGAGCTCGACATCGTCGATTACGGAGTCGGGCGGTTCACCTTCGAGGGGAACTACGAAGTCGTCCTTGGCGACGAGCGTCGCGCCTTCGATCCCAACCAGGGCAACTACATCCTCGCCGGCCTGGTGTCGGCCCGCACCGGCAAGACCGAGGTCGCATTCGAGCTCTATCATCAGTCGCGTCACCTGGCCGACCGGCCGAAAGAGGATGCCGTCGACTGGAACACACTCGGTGGCCGCGTACGGCGGAACTTTGCCTACCGCCAGGCCGTGATCGCCGCGCAAGCCAACCTGCGAGGCGTGTTCATGAAATCGTCGGTGGACTACTCGTGGGAGATCGATGCGGGGGTGCGCAGCGACGTGAAGGTCAGCCCCAGGGTAGGGGTGCTCGCCGCAGGACGGGTTCGTTACCTTGGTGTCGATGGGAGCCTCGATCGAGGCAATCAAACCGGCTATATCGTCGAAGGCGGCGTTCGATTCGAAGGGCGGGCGGGTGCGATCGAGCTATTTGTCGCGGGTGAGCGTCGTATAGACCCGTATCCGGTCGAGGTTGGGACCGGTCAGTGGTTCAAGGCAGGCTTTCGGCTCCTGAGCCGGTAGTCTGGCTTGCCGGCCGAAGCTCACGCATGAAGACGGATTTGCCCGCCTACGCGCTCTGCGCGACGGTGGGCAGCCTTCGCCTACACGCCCGAGCGAAGGCTGGACGATAATGGACGAGTATGCGCCATCGGTCTTTGTCAAAAGGCTTTGCCGCGGTTACGTTGGCCGGCACGCTGCTGGTGGCGCTCGCGCCGCTCCAGGCCGCTGTCCGTCCGCCGAAACTTCAGTACCAGATCACCACGCTGCCCAACGGTCTTCGCGTAATCCTGTCCGAGGATCACTCGACCCCGATCGTGCACCTCTCGGTGACCTATCACGTCGGCTCGAAGAACGAGCGCAGCGGCCGAACCGGCTTCGCTCACCTCTTCGAGCACATGATGTTCAAGGGCTCGAAGAACGTCGAGCCCGAGTCGCACACCTCGATCATCGCGAGCGTCGGCGGCCGCAGTAATGCGTTCACGACGGAAGACGAGACCGTCTTCTGGCAGACGCTGCCGGCGCAGTACATGCCGCTGGCGATGTGGCTCGAAGCAGACCGCATGGCGACGCTGCGGATCGACGACGAGGCGTTCCGGCGCGAGCGCGAGGTCGTCAAGGAAGAGCGCCGCATGCGCGTCGAGAACCAGCCCTACGGGCGGCTGTCCGAGATCATCTTCGACCACGCGTTCACGACGCACCCCTACAAGCACCCGACGATCGGCAGCATGGCGGACCTCGAGGCGGCGTCGATCGCCGATGTTCGCGAATTTCATCAGACCTACTACGTTCCCGAAAACGCCACGGTGACCATCGTCGGTGATTTCGAGTCGGAGCAGGCGCTGCAGATGGTCAACCAGTACTTCGCGCGCGTGCCGAAGGCGAAGCGCCCGGTGCCGCGTGACCTGCCGAAGGAGCCGCCGCAGGCCAAGGAGCGCCGCGCGGTCGTCGAGGAAGCCTGGCCGCTGCCCGCGGTCGTCGTCGCGTATCACATCACCTACGACGGCCACCCCGACGCGTATCCGCTGCACATCGCCGCCAAGATCCTGTCGGATGGCCAGAGCTCGCGCATCACGCAGGAGCTCGTCTACAAGAAGCGCCTGGCATTGACCGCGTTTGGCAGCGCCAACATCATCGAGGATCCGAACCTGTTCTACGCGGTGGCGATCGTGCAGCCGGGACAGACGCCGGAAGCTGCCGAGCGCGCGCTCATCGACGAGTTCGAGAGGATGGCGAAGGAGACGATCCTCGACAGCGAGCTCCAGCGCGCCAAGAACCAGTTTGCCCGCGACTACATCGTCAGCCGCGAGTCGAACGAGGACAAGGCGAAGCATCTCTCACATGCGGCGGTGATTCACAACGACATCACGACCGCAGACGGCGAGTTCGACATTTTCATGAACGTGACGCGCGCCGACGTGCAGCGCGTCGCCAAGACCTACTTCACGCCCACGAATCGGGTCGTGTTGCACATCCTCCCGAAGGGCGGGTCACGATGAATCGGCTTTCGGCTCTCGGCTTGTGCTTCTGGATCCTGTCGGCGTCGGTCGCCGGTGCCCAGGCCGTCGAGTGGCCAACCGAGCGCGCGCCGCGTCCGCTGCCGCCGCGCGAGGTCAAGTTCCCACCGTTCCAGGTGAAGACACTCGCCAACGGCATGCAGGTCGTGAGCGTGTCCCACCACGAGCAGCCGGCGGTGACCATGCGCATGCTCGTTCGCGTGGGCGCTGCGCAGGACCCGGAAGGGAAGGGCGGGCTGGCCGAGCTGCTCGCCAAGTTGCTCGATCAGGGGACGAGGACGCGCACCGCCCAGCAGATCGCCGATCAGATCGATTCGATCGGTGGCGCCATGGGAACCGGCTCGGGAACCGACCTGACGTTCGTCAACGCCGTCGTCATGAAGGATTCCGTCGCGCTGGCGATGGACCTGGTGGCAGACGTGATTCGCAATCCGGCGTTCTCGCCGGAGGAGATCGAGCGCCAGCGTGAGCAGGCGGTGTCGACGCTCCGCGTGAGCGCCGAGGATCCGGCCTACGTGGCGTCGACGCTCTTCGATCGCCTGGTCTACGGTTTCCACCCCTACGGGAAACCGGGCAGCGGCACGGCGCAGTCGCTGCAGCGCGTCACCCAGGACGACCTGCGGGCGTTTCACCGGCAGTACTTCGTGCCCAACAACATGATCCTCGCGATCGTCGGCGACATCACCAGCGAGGAAGCCTTCGGCGCCGCCGACAAGGTGTTTGGCTCATGGCCGCGCGCCGACGTGCCCGCGACGAAATCAGTCGAGCCGCCGCCGCCGACCAGGCGGCTGGTCATCATCGACAAGCCGGACGCCGTCCAGACCGAGATTCGGGTCGGACAGATTGCCATCCAGCGCAAGCATCCCGAATACCTGGCGTTCGATGTGGCCGTGAAGATTCTCGGTGGCGAGGGCGCCAATCGGCTGCATCGCGTCCTGCGGTCGGAGCGTGGCCTGACCTACGGCGCCGAGGCCGACACGCAGGCGTTCAAGCAGGCCGGCGATTTCGTCGCCGAGACCAATACGCGCACGGAGACGACGGCCGAAACGTTGCGCTTGACCGTGGAAGAGATCGCCAAGCTGCAGCGGCAGCGCGTGTTCGAGCGCGAACTGGCCGACGCGCAGGCCTACCTGGCGGGCAGCTTCCCGTTGACGATCGAGACACCCAACGACATCGCGACCAGCGTCATCAATGCGGTGTTCTACGAGCTGCCCATCGAAGAAGTGGCCACCTACCGCGAGCGCGTGCAGGCCATTACACCGGACGACATTCAGCGTGTCGCTCGCCAGTACATCCGGCCCGATCGTTTGTCGATGGTGCTCGTCGGCAACGCCAAGGCGTTCCTGCCGAGCCTGCGCGAGGTCGGCTTCACCGAGTTCGAGGTCATCGCGCTCGACGAACTGGACCTGATGTCGGCGACGCTGAAAAAGGAAACGCGAGCGCCCTAGAGATCCTGTCGTTCACACTTCTCGGTTCTCGCTTCTCGGTTCGGGTTCAGGTTCGGGTTCAGGTTCCCGAGCCCGAACCCCGAACCCCGAACGTCGAACGGTGAACGGTGAACCGAACCCGAACGTGAACAAGAACCGAGAACCCAGAACCGAGAAGCGGGAACGATGAGGATCATGATCTCCTGCGGCGAGGCCTCAGGCGACATGTACGCTGGCGCCCTCGCCGCTGAATTGCGGGCGCGAGTTCCCGACGCGGAAATCTTCGGGTTTGGCGGGCCGCGCCTGCAGGCCGCGGGCGGGCGTTTGATTGGCGAGTACGGTCCGTTCTCCGTCACCGGTCTCACCGAAGCCGTGAAGGTCGTGCCGCGCTCGTTCGCGATGCTGCGGAAGCTGGTCGACACGGCTCGCGAGCTGCGTCCGCACGTGTTCGTCGCGATCGATTTCCCAGACTTCAACTTCAAGCTGATGGCGGCGCTGCGCCGGCTGGGGATCCCGATCGTCTACTACGTGAGCCCGCAGCTCTGGGCCTGGCGTCCCGGCCGCATGGACACGATGAAGGAGTACGTCGACCGGGTGATGGTGATCTTCCCGTTCGAAGAGGCGCTCTACCGGCGCGCCGGGGTCAGCGTGCAGTTCGTCGGGCACCCGCTCGTCGACTTGATCCGCCCGGGTCAGAACCGCGCAGACTTCCTCCGCGATCGTGGTCTCAACCTCGACGCGCCCACCGTGGCCCTTCTGCCTGGCAGTCGAAAGAACGAGGTTGAGCGCACCGTTCCCACGTTGACTGATGCCATTGCCCTGATCCGCGCGCGTGTTCCCGACGTGCAGTTCCTCGTGGCGTGCGCACCGGGTATCCCGGATCCGATGTTTGCGCCACTTGTCCACGCGCAACCAGACGGCCGGCTCGTGTTGGTCCGCGACCGGACGGACGACCTCCTGGTGGCGAGCGACGTCGTGATCACGGCGTCTGGCACGGCGACCATCCAATGCGCGCTGCACGAGAAACCGATGGTCGTGGTCTATCGCGTCTCGCCGCTGACCTATCGTCTGGGCAAGCCGTTCGTGCACGTCGACACCTTCGCCATGCCGAATCTGGTGGCGGGCCGTCGCATCGTGCCCGAGCTGATCCAGGGCGACTTCACGCCCGAGCGAACGGCGGAGGAGACCATCGCGCTGCTGACGGACAAGAACAAGCGTGCCGAGATGTGTGCCGCCCTGTTCAAGGTTCGGGAACAGCTCGGATCGCCGGGGGCGACCGCGCGCGCCGCAGATACCGTGCTCGAAGTGGCGACGAGCTCGCTGCCGAAGTGAGGTGTTCCCGGTAGTCAGGCCGTGAATCGTGAAAGGGTGCTCATGCTCAGGTGGCGGTTGACGTTCGCGTGCTTGGTGCCGCTTCTTGCCCTCCACGCCTCCCTGGACGCCATGGTCGTGGTGCCAGCGGAGTTCGGCGAGATGGTCGCGGCTTCGCAGACCATCGTCCACGGGCGTGTAATCGACGTGCAGTCGTACGAAACCGCCGGGCGCAGGACGATTGAGAGCCTGGTCACCGTGCAGGTGGTCGAGGCGATCAAGGGGCAGCCGGGCAGCACGGCGTACTTCAAGCTGCCGGGCGGGCAGGTGGGCCGCTACCGGCGCGTCATGGTCGGCGCACCGCAGTGCGCGCGCGGCGACGAGGTCGTACTGTTCCTCAAGGGGAGTGCGCCGGCGGTTCCGATGCCATTCGGGTTGACGCAGGGCGTATATCGAGTCCACCGCGATGCTGCCGGCCGCGCGACGGTGATGCCGATGGTTGCGACCGGTACCGAGCGCATCGTCCGTGGGGATGCATCACGACGCGGCCCCGACCTCGCAGCGTTCACCGGCATGGTGCGAACCGTTGCAGGCGCCCGTCGATGACTGCGCGGCGTGTTCACACCTGGGTTGCGCTCGTCACGCTGATCATCGGGCTGCCGGGCGTAGCGAATGCCTACATCCACCTCGCCATCGACAGGCCGTCGGGACCGGTCGCGATTCGCTGGACGGCTCCGCGCGTGCGCTGGTACGCGAATACCACCGCCGTGCCCGGCGTGACCGCAGCGCAATTTCAGAGCGAGGTCGCGCAGGCGTTCACGACCTGGGAAACCGTGCCGACAGCGTCGATCGCGTTCGAGTTCGCCGGCTTCACTTCGGCGATTCCGTTTGACGATGACGACCTGTCGGTCTTTGGCTTTCAGAGTGAGCCCGAGATGGATCGTGTGCTCGGCGCGACGACCTTCATTGTCGACACGATCACGGGGAACATCATCGAATCGGATGTCTTCTTCAACTCGATCTTCGCGTGGTCCACGTCGGTGACAGGCGATCCCGCCCGGTTCGATTTGCGATCGGTCGCCACACACGAGATCGGGCATTTTCTCGGCCTCGGACATTCCGCCATTGGCGAGACGGAGATGAGGCCGGAAGGCGGACGTCGCGTGCTGGGCAGCGGAGCGGTGATGTTCCCGATCTCGCTCGGGCGCGGCGCCGTGGCGGACCGCACACTGCAGCCCGACGATATCGCCGGTGTCTCGGACCTGTATCCCGATGGCGACTTTCGATCGGAGACCGGTGTCATCAGTGGCCGCGTGCGCATGAACGGCGCCGGCGTCAATGGTGCGCATGTCGTCGCGTTCAATCCGCAAAGCGGTGCGTTGATCGGCACCTTCTCCGCGCGCGATGGCACATTCCGGATCGGCGGCTTGACGCCGGGTCCTCACGGCATCCGCGTAGAACCGCTCGACGATGCCGATGTCGACAGCTTCCTCGATCCACCTGGCGTCAACGTGAACTTCCAGGTGACGTTCCACCCCAGGCTCATCGTCGCGCCCGTTGGTGGAGCCAACGCGAGCTTTGACGTCGCCGTGCAGCCGAAATGAATCCGCGCACGGTCGGCTTCGCGCTCGTGGCAGCCCTGACCGTCGTCACGCCTGCGGCCGCGCAGGCTCCTTCCGAACCAATCGGACGCCTCCAGGTGGGCGTCGGCGTGGGATGGCTTGGTGGGGCGTCGTTCGGTGAGCAACCGGCAGATCTCCGTACCGCTTCAGGCGGACCGTATCGGCTGTTCGAGTCGGAAACGGATCTTGGCGCAGCCGCATCGTTCGAGCTGCGCGTGGGTGTCGGCCTCACACCACGATTCGGGGTCGAAGGACGGGTCGCACGCAGCGGGCCCGAGCTGAAGGCTTCGGTGTCGAGCGACGCCGAGGCCAGCGGGACGTTCACGATCTCCGAGAGCATCGATCAGTACGTCTTCGATGGCGGCGTCGTGATCCGGCTGAATGAATTCCAGGCCATGGGCCTGCTGCCATTCGTGTCGGCCGGGGCCGGCTACGTTCGCCAGCTTCATGAAGGTGACAGCCTGGTCGAAGAGGGTCAGCTCTTCTATGCGGGCGGTGGCTTCACACGAGTGCTCTTCGCCCGTCCGCAGCGTTTCGTCCGCGCCGCCAGCGTGCGCGCCGATCTACGACTCAACGTGCTGTCTCTCGATCTCGAAGCGGACAGCAGCCGTCTGCAAGGCAGCCTGGCCGGGAGCATCGTCTTCACGTTCTAGATTCGGACCGTGCCTATCGAAGAGGTATCATCGAGGGTTATGGCGACCTTGAATAGCTTTGGTACACGCACCGAAATCCGCGTTGGCGGGCAACCGGTGCAGATTTACAGCTTGCCGGCGCTCGAAAAAGCCGGTTTCCCGGGAGTCTCGCGGCT
Organism: Vicinamibacteria bacterium; assembly: GCA_025924295.1. Taxonomy (GTDB): domain Bacteria; phylum Acidobacteriota; class Vicinamibacteria; order Vicinamibacterales; family UBA2999; genus Gp6-AA40. Next base: position 3,417 of record JAICEG010000073.1, on the reverse strand, counting down.
GCCGTATTCGATGAAGGTGCTGCTCGAGAACCTGCTGCGGCGGGAGGATGGTGCGTTCGTCAAAGCGGACGACATCCGTGCACTTGCGGAGTGGAATGCGACCGCCAACGTGGAGAAGGAAATCTCGTTCATGCCGGCGCGTGTGCTCCTGCAGGATTTCACCGGAGTCCCGTGCGTCGTCGACCTCGCGGCGATGCGCGACGCCGTCATCGAGTTGAAGGGCAACCCCGATCGGGTGAATCCCTTACAGCCGGTCGAACTCGTCATCGATCACTCGGTGCAGGTGGACTACTTCGGACGGCAGGACGCGTTTGCGCTGAACGCCGAGCTGGAGTTCTCGCGCAACCGGGAGCGTTACGCCTTTCTCCGCTGGGGACAGCGCGCCTTCAACAACTTCAAGGTCGTTCCGCCCGATACCGGCATCGTGCACCAGGTGAACATCGAGCACCTCGCGCGGGTCGTCTTCTCGCAGACCGCGAATGGCGTGACCGAGGCGTATCCCGACACGCTCGTCGGCACTGATTCGCACACGACGATGGTCAATGGACTCGGCGTCGTGGGTTGGGGCGTCGGTGGGATCGAAGCCGAGGCGGCCATGCTGGGGCAACCGAGCTCGATGCTGATTCCCAAGGTCGTGGGCTTCCGCCTGACGGGAGCGATGCCCAGGGGCACCACCGCGACCGATCTGGTGCTGACCATCACGGAGATTCTTCGCAAGCACGGAGTCGTTGGCACGTTCGTCGAGTTCTACGGCGAGGGTCTCGGCGCACTGACGATCGCGGATCGCGCGACGCTCGGCAACATGTGCCCCGAGTACGGCGCCACCGTCGCCATCTTCCCGATTGACGACATGACCCTCGACTACCTGTCGCTGACCGGTCGCGACCCGGCGCAGGTTGCGCTGGTCGAGCAGTACGCCAAGGCTCAGGGACTGTTCCGCACGCCCGGTGCACCCGATGCCGTGTACTCGGAAGTGGTCGATCTCGATCTCAGCACCATCGAACCGAGTCTCGCCGGTCCGAAGCGGCCGCAGGATCGCGTTTCGCTCTCGAAAGCGAAGACCGCATTCCAGGCTGCGCTCCCTTCGATGCAGGTGCCCGCCAAAGGCGGCTCGGGCGCAGCCGCATCGGCGAAGTCGGCGGTGGCTCTTGCCGATCCGGCTGTCGACGTGCTCGATCACGGCGCGGTCGTGATTGCTGCCATCACGAGCTGCACCAATACCTCCAACCCGAGCGTGATGATCGGCGCCGGGCTGCTGGCAAAGAAGGCGGTCGAGAGAGGGCTGACCAGGAGACCGTGGGTCAAGAGCAGCCTGGCACCCGGTTCGAAGGTCGTCACCGAGTACCTGAATGCCGCCGGGCTGACGCCGTATCTCGATCAGCTCGGATTCAACCTGGTCGGATACGGATGCACGACCTGCATCGGCAACAGCGGGCCGCTGCCGGACGAGATCTCGGCGGCCGTGCGCGAGAAGGGGCTGGTGGTCTGCTCGGTACTCAGCGGCAATCGCAACTTCGAGGGTCGCATCCAGCAGGACGTGCGCGCGAACTACCTCGCCTCACCACCGCTCGTTGTCGCGTACGCACTGGCCGGGTGGATCACCACCGATATCACGGGCGAACCGCTCGGGCACGACCGTGCAGGGAAGCCGGTCTACCTGAAGGACATCTGGCCGACCGAACAGGAAGTGCAGCAGACGATGGTCAAGGCGGTGACCGCCGACATGTTCCGCCGAAGCTATGCCGATGTGTTCCGCGGTGATGAGCGCTGGCAGAATCTGCCCGTGGCCGAGGGCAGCCGTTTCGAGTGGGATTCGCAGTCGACCTACGTGCGCAAGCCGACCTTCCTCGAAGGCATGACGATGGAGGCGGTGCCGCCGCGCGAAATCGTTGGTGGCCGCGTGCTCGCGGTCCTGGGTGACAGTGTGACGACGGATCACATCTCTCCGGCCGGATCGATCAAGGCGGACAGTCCGGCAGGGAAGTATCTGATCGAGAAGGGCGTGAAGCCTGCCGACTTCAACTCGTACGGTGCGCGCCGCGGCAATCACGAGGTGATGATGCGCGGCACGTTCGCCAACGTACGCCTGCGCAACCAGATGGCTCCGGGCACCGAAGGCGGCTGGACGCGTTACCAGCCGAGTGGCGAGCAGATGACCATCTACGATGCTTCGATGAAGTATCAGCAGGCCGGAGTGCCGCTGCTCGTGATCGCAGGCAAGGAGTACGGCTCGGGCTCATCGCGTGACTGGGCGGCGAAGGGCACGTACCTGCTGGGCGTGAAGGCCGTGATCGTCGAGTCCTTCGAGCGGATCCATCGCAGCAACCTGGTGAACATGGGCGTGCTGCCGCTGCAGTTCAAGGCCGGTGACACGGCGGCTTCGCTGAAGCTGACCGGGACCGAGGAGTTCACGCTACGCGGGATGGGGGACGACCTGAAACCGCGCGGCGACGTTCGCGTGATAGCGAGGGCGGCCGACGGCTCATCGCACGAGTTCGTTGCCACCTGTCGCATCGATACGCCGGAAGAATTGGTCGCTTTCAGACATGGTGGCATCCTGCCCTATGTCGTGAGGCAGCTTGTCAGTAGGCAGTAGGTCAATCGCCGGTGCGTTGGCGTTGATGATCACGGCGAGTGGCGTGACCGTGATGGCACAACAACGCTCGGCGCAGATCCGTTCGCAGGCGAGCGGACCGGCACCAACGCCGCCACCTTCCACTGGATCACCCTTCAGGAATGCGGCAACGTTTCGGCCGAGGCCTTTCGTGCCTGGCCGGGGATTGCCGCTTCGTGGACTGACGCTTCCCGTGTTCCCGGTCTTCTGGGGATGGGGAACGCTGCCGGTCTATGTCGAGAGCGTGAGCGTGCCGCTCGCCGACGGTCCCACCGGCGGCCTCCAGCTGGACGTGCAGCCATGGCGGGCGAGTGTATTCGTCGATGGCGTCTATGCCGGTCGCGTCGACGACTTCAAGGGGTACTACAACCATCTCGAAGTTGTCGCAGGGCCGCATCAGATCACGATCGTCGAGCCCGGCTTCCTGCCGCTCGTTTTCGACGTCATGGTCGCGCCCGGGCGAACGACGACGTTTCGCGGCACACTCAACACGCCGCTGAACTAGCGCGCCGCCGCCTTCAGACCGGCGACCTCGTTGCCTTCTCCACCTCCGCGCGATACGCCGCCCATCTCTTACGCGACTCTTCGTCGAGCGCCCCTGCCAGGTCCTGGGCCCCGACCTGACGGATTTCGACGGTCCCGGATGCGCCCGGAGCTCCGGGCTTGCCGGAGCTGCCGGGCCTGCCGCGAGGCCTTCCGGCGCCACCGGCCCCGCCCGGGCCGCCGGGTCCGCCGGGTCCGCCCGGCGCGCTTCCCGTTGGCGTGTGCGCCGTCGACGCGTACAGGATCTTGACGGTGCCTCC
>JAICEG010000072.1 GCA_025924295.1 Vicinamibacteria bacterium | reverse complement strand
TTCGACGCCAGCTCGAGATCGCTGATCGCGTAGGTGTCGCCGGCGCGCAGACCTGTGGGAACGCGCTCGCCGCGATACAGGAAGAACGGGCTCGCCAGGACGCCGGTGATTGCGCTGCGGATGCCGCCTTCGAAGCCACCGTCTTTCAGCCCCTCGCGGTAATACAGCAGCAGCTCGTTCACATCTTCGGCGGACACCGATCGGCGGTACGCGCGCGTGGCGAGCGACGTGATGATCTGCCGGGCGCACTTCTCTTGCGCATCTGCAGTCTCCGCGGTGCAGATAAAGATGCGCTCACGGCTCGGCGTTGAACTGATACCTTTCGCGTCGAACGGCCCCTGCAACTGGAATGAGTTGATCCGATACTGGCGGTCCTGGCCGCCGCCCTTCGCGAACATCTGCTGCACGTCGTCGGACTCGGCGAACGTCCGGCGCCTGAACGCCACACCGATCCGGTGTGGTCCGGCAGTCGCAAAGAAGCGAATCTTCTTCAGGCGCGCGTTGACGCGATCGAGCGCACCATTCTGCACCTGGTCGTAGAGCTTCATGTCCTCTTCGCCGCCGATCACCGTCTCGTAGACGATCTTGTTGTCGAGCGTGACGACCAGCGGGTTCTCGAACTCCATCCCGTTGCCCCAGATGTGCGTCACGATGTCGGCGATGTCGACCTGGTATTCGCCATCTGACGGGAGATCGACCCTGGCGAGGATGCCTCCACGCGTGCCGAGCGGAAGCCCGGGGACGTGCGTGAGCTGCGTGCCAGGCGCGGCACGGAACGTCCAGCCTCCCGGTCGTGCATCAGGCCTGCCAACCGCCTTCACGGCCACTGCCCGGGCAGCGATGACATATTGCTCGATGAACGATGGCGACACCTGCAGGGCGGTGGCGATGTTGTCGAACCCTTCCGCGATGTCGTCGGCCGGCAGCAGTTCGGTCGAATCGATCTCGACCGCCAGAAGATCGCGAACCGCGTTCGCGTACTCCTTGCGATTCAGTCGATGCAGGACGACCTGATCGCGTACATGCGCTTTGCCGGCCGCCTTGTCGAGCGTGTCTTCGAGATAGGCGACGAGCGCGTCAGTCGTTGCCGCACCAGGCTGCCGCGCGCCGGGCGGCGGCATGACGCGACCGCGCATCTTACGCACCGCTTTCTCGAACACGTCAGCGTGTTGTCCGATGCTCTCTGACGTCACGCCCTGGAAGCTGACACCCGCAGTCTTGACACGATCGTTGTGGCAACTGACGCAATACTGCTCCATCGTCGCCAGCTGGCCCTGTGCCGCAGCAGCCTGAGGAGCGCGCGCCTGCTGAGGCGCTGCCGCTTGGTCCGGCGTTGCGGTAAGCACACTCGTCAGCGACGCGATGAGCGCAACAGAAGCCAGCGCGATGACGACGGTGCCGCGTGGGGCTGTTTTCATCTTCTGCATTCTGAATTCGGCATTCTGAATTACGCGTCGGGCGATAGGTACGCCCAGAGACTCTCGAAGGAGCGGCGAACGAACTCGTCGCCATTCCCCATCAGTGCGTCGAATTCCTTCGTCGGCTTCGCCTCGACCGCTTCGCTCGGCCCGCGCCCTTTGTTGAGCAGTGTCGTCAGGCGTTCGTAGATCGTCGAGTACATCTGGAGTTGCGTCTTGACGTCGGCGAGGCTCAGCACCGGCCCACGACCGGGGACGATACGCGTCTCCTCGTTGGCGAGTGCCTGGATCCGCTGGACGCCACCGACGATGCCACCGATCCAGCCGCCCGTGGCCCAGTCGACAACGGGCCACCCGCTACCCGACATCACGTCGCCAACAGCAAGGACGTTCTGCTTTGGGAAATACACGTATAGATCGCCGTCGGTATGTGCGGCATCGGGGATGTAGCCGTAGCCGATGCCAGACTCCAGTTCGCCGGTCTTATAGAACGTCTTGTTCGGCTGCGCGACCTTCGGCAGACGTTTGAAATGCTGGCCACTCCACGACCAGGTGACGTCCGTCGTCAGCCAGAGACGAGTGTTCTCGTGAGCGATGATGGTCGCGCCCGCCTTCCCGAGCAACTCGTTCGACCCGACCTGCTCCGGATGCCAATGGGTGTTGAAGATCGTGCGAACCGGGCCGCCGCCGGGCAGCGCAGCCACGGCCTTCATCAACGAGTCGGCACCACTGGCCGATCCACCATCGACCAGGACGACACCGGCCGCGCTCGTGTGCGCGACCACATTGGCTTGTCCAGGAGTCTGGATGACGAAGACATCGTCGGCGAGCCGCAGGGTGTTTGTGGTTCCAGCCGCCTGCGCGGCAAGACGAACGGGGGCACCCAGGACAATCCCGGCCGCGCCGCCCAGGGCGGCCTTGAGTATCTGTCTACGTGTGTGAACGTCCAGGGTCACCACGGGTCCCGTAAAGTTTAGGGCCCCTCATGGCAAGGATCCACCCCCAAATTAGGCGGCTCAGAACTCGTATTCGGCCGGTGTAATGCCCTTGGCCCTCAGGTACATCTCCGCCGAGGCGCGGTGATGCGTCGTGTGATCGAGGACCAGCATGAGGATCTCGAGGCCCGTCTGTTGGCCCCCGAAGCCCTTGTAGTTTTGCTCGATCTGCGCCGGGGTCAGCTTGGAGACGAGGGCAATCGACTGGTCGAACGACTGACGCACGAACGTCATCACGTCCTTCTTGCCCATCGACGCCGGTTTCGACTGACTCGGCTTCGCGTTGGTAAAGGGCGACAGCAGTCCCACCTGGTCCGACGCCAGATGCACCATCTGTTCAGCAAAGCTCATCTGCGGTGGAGTGAGCTTGAAGGCGTAGTCGGCCTCCGGCATCTGGTCCGCGACCTTCAACGTGAAGTCGCGCGACGTCGTCAGGTGCTTCACCACGATGCCCTTGATATCGATCTGCGCACTCGCCGGTCGATTCGCAAGCAGCAGGCAAACGCAGGCCAGGATCAGCGAGAGAGATCTGCGAGTCATTCGGGCTCCTTTCGACAGACCATTGTAGCCAAGCATTACGACAACCGAACGACGAGCTCCGCCGTCAAAAGCATCGCCGGGAGAGAGCTAATGCAGGACGACATTCGATTCGGCTGGCGCAAGTTGCGGCAGCAACCTTCCTTCACGGCCATTGCAGTACTCACGCTCGCGATCGGCATTGGCGCAACGTCGGCAGTCTTCAGCCTCGTGCAGGGAGTGCTGCTCACACCGCTGCCCTACCGAGACCCGGACGCGCTGGTGCTCGTCCAACCTGCTCCAACCGAGGGGCGTCAGGTCGCCGCCCGGCGCTGGGCCTACGCACAGTGGAGCGAATGGCAGCGCGATTCGAAGACCTCCGACGCGTTCGCCGGATACCTCTGGTCGTTCAACTTCATGATCCTCGACGAAGGCAGCGCGTCGCTCGAGGGCATGTTCGTCAGCAAGGATTACTTTCGCGTCGTCGGCCTCGAGCCCATCCTTGGACGCACGTTCTCCGACGCCGAAGCCACCAGCTTCCCACCGGCCCCGGTCATCATCATCGGCTACGACCTCTGGCAGCGGACGTTCCGCGGCGATCCCAACATCGTCGGCAAGACGATGCGCATGAGCCGTCGCGACACCCCGCCAACGATCATTGGCGTGATGCCACCGGGCGTGCGCTTCCTTCCTTCGCCGGCAACCGCACAGGAACCCAACTACGACGTGAACGCGCAGGTCGACTTCTGGATGCCAATGGCGATGAACAAGGAACGACTGAAGGCGCCATTCTGGGACGTCGTCGGACGGCTGCGCGAGGGCGCAACGATCGAGGAGGCGCGCGCCGAGCTCGAAGTCATCGCAGCGCGACAAGCGAAAGCGGACCCGGATTTCGAGAGGATGACGCCGCAGGTTCAGGCGCTGGGCGACAACTACAACGGCGATGCGGGGCGCATACTCCTGCCGCTCTTCGGCGCCGCGGCGCTGGTCCTGTTGATCGCCTGCGGCAACGTGGCCGCGCTGCTCCTGGTGCGAGGGCTGCATCGCCAGGACGAATACGCCGTGCGCAGCGCGCTCGGCGTCCGCCGTGCCGTCCTCTTTCGACAGGTCGCGGTGGAAAGCCTGCTGCTGGCGCTCATCGGGAGCGCGATCGGTATCGCTCTCGCCATCGGCATCGTCCGCGTCTTCAAGCTGATTGCCGGACCCGCGATTCCGCGGCTGGACTCCGTCACACCAGGCTGGCCCGTGCTCCTGTCCGGGCTTGCGGTCGCGCTGATTGGAGCCCTCGTGGCGGGCCTCCTCCCTGCACTCCGCGCGTCACGACTCGACGCGATGGCCGTGATCAAGAGCGCCGGACCGAAGAGCAGCGCCGGACGCGGTGAGCGCCGGCTGCTGCGAGCCGTCACAGTGGGTCAGACGGCGTTGACGCTCGCGCTGCTGGTCGGAGCCGGACTGCTGATACGGACGACGAGCAATCTGGCGCGAGTGGCTTCCGGATACGACACCTCACAGATCCTGAACATGACCGTCACCGCCGTTCAGGGAGATTGGAACGCGTTTCACACCCGCGCGCTCGAGCGAGTCTCAGCGCTCCCCGGTGTCGAACGCGCAGCATTCGCGTGGGGTGTTCCCCTGACCGGCAACAACTGGCCAGGCGTGTTCGAGATCGAGGGGCAGCCGCCGGTCGCACGCCCCGCCGACGCCGCATCGCTGCCGGTTCGCTCGGTTACCCCAGGCTACTTCGATATCCTTCGCACGCCCATCACAGAGGGCCGTGACTTTCGCGACTCCGACGGTCGTGGCGCTCCCACCGTGGCCATCATCAACCAGGCGTTCGCCGAGCGGTATTTTGCAGGTATCAACCCGATCGGCAAGAAGGTGTGGCGATTGGGCCGCCAGCAACCACCGTCGGAGATCATTGGCGTGGTCGCCAACAGCCGCACGGGGGACCTCACTCGCGCACCCGAGCCTGAGATCTATCTTTCACTCTGGCAGGCGGGCGCCTTCTCCAAGGATCTGGTGATGCGCACCGCGGCGGATCCGCGCGCGGTCATCGCCGACGTGCAGCGTGAGCTGCGTGGAGTCGACCCGACCGTGGCCGTCGAGAACGTCAAGACGCTCGACCAGGTTCGCGCCGACTCGGTGGCGACGCGTACGTTTGCGATGCAGCTGCTCGTCGGGTTCTCGATCGTTGCCAGCATCCTGACGCTGGTCGGCGTCTACGGCGTACTCACCCTGTCAGTGGCATCGAGACGACGTGAGCTCGCCGTGCGCAGCGCGATCGGGGCACAGGGCAGCGACATTCGCAGACTGGTTTTCAGTGATGCCTTCCGGCTGATTGCTGGCGGAGTGGCAGCCGGCGTGGTTGCAGCGATCGTGTTGTCGCGCGCACTGACGACGTTCCTGTTCGAGGTCGAGGCAACGGATCCGTCAACGCTCGCCGGCGTGGGCGTGCTGTTTGGTGCCGTCGCGCTGCTGGCGTGCTGGATGCCGACCCACCGTGCGGCGCAGATCGATGGGCTCGAAGCATTGCGGAGCGAGTAACGCCGAGATCGAGAAACCGATTACGCATTCCGGACGGACGGGAATCGCACTAAGATCCGATCGAATGAGTCAGCCGCTTGACTTTCTGGCGGGCGGCGGCAGTACGGGCGCCTTGATGCGCGCCCATGACTGGTCCGAATCCCCCCTGGGCCCGCCCGACACCTGGCCGCAATCGCTGAGGATCGTGGTCGAGCTGCTCCTGCAGTCTCAGTTTCCCATGTTCGTCGCGTGGGGGAAAGAACTCGGCTTTCTCTACAACGACCCCTACGCCGAGATCCTGGGCGCCAAGCATCCGCGCGCCCTGGGAAGGCGCTTCTACGACATCTGGTCCGAGATCTGGTCCGACATCAGCCCACTCATCGATGCCGCCATGGCGGGTCACGCCAGTTATCGCGAAGATCTTCCGCTCGTCATGAACCGGCGCGGGTACGACGAGCAGACGTGGTTCACGTTTTCGTACTCGCCGGTCCGCGATGAGAGCGGCACGGTCGCGGGTATGTTCTGCGCCTGTTCTGAAACGACGCGGCGAGTGCTCGCCGAACAGGCGTTGCGGCAGAACGAAGCCCAGCTTCTCGAGCTGAACGAGACGCTCGAGCGTCGTGTGACCGACGCGATTGCCGAGCGGCTGCACGATCAGGAACGTCTGCGTCACGCCGAGGCCGCGCTGCGGCAGACACAAAAGATGGAATCGCTCGGCCAGTTGACCGGTGGCGTGGCGCACGATTTCAACAACCTGCTGGCCGTCTTTGCCACCGGCCTCCAGTTGCTGGAGCGCAACGTCGGCGGCGAACAACGGCAGCGGATCTTCGACGGCATGCGTCGAGCGGTCGCGCGCGGGACTGGACTGACACGACATCTGCTGGCATTCTCGCGCCAGCGGCCGATCAATCCCGAATCGATTGATGTGGCAGCTCACCTCAGGACACTGCGCGAGATGCTCAACGGCTCGCTCGGTGGCGACATCCAGGTCGAGATGAAATTCGACGCGGACGTCTGGCCGGTCGAAATCGACGCCGGCGAACTGGAGCTCGCGATACTGAACCTGTGCCTCAACGCCCGCGACGCCATGGCTGAAGGCGGCGCCGTCACGATCACGGCCGAGAACGTGCACGTAGACGGCGAACACGGATCGCAGGCTGAGTACGTCAAGTTGTGTGTGACCGACACCGGCTGCGGCATGCCTCCGCCGGTCCTGGCGCGCGCGTTCGAGCCGTTCTTCACGACCAAGGATGTCGGCAAGGGGTCGGGCCTGGGGCTTCCGCAGGTGTATGGCTTCGCACATCAATCGGGCGGTCAGGTCACCATCGACAGCGAGGTCGGTGTCGGCACGATCGTCACCCTGCTGCTGCCTCGCTCAATTCAGGCACTGGCTGCCGGTGATCAGGTCGTCGATTCATCGGGTGCAGCGCCGGTGAGACCCAACGGTTCCCGCCGCGGTCATGTTTTGCTCGTCGAGGATGACAAAGAAGTGTCCGCGCTCATCCGAGAGATGTTGAGCACCCTCGGTTTCACGGTCACCCACGTGACGAGCGCGGAAGCCGCGCTTGGCGCGCTGGCCAATGCGCGCGCCATCGACTGGGTCCTGTCCGACATCATGATGCCGGGCGGCGTCAGTGGTCTCGAACTCGCCCGCGAGATCAGGAACCGGTTCCCCAACATGCCCGTCATCCTGACAACCGGGTACGTCGAAGCCGCGGCCCGCATGGAAGAGGGCGAGTTTCCGCTGTTGCCAAAGCCGTACAGCCTCGAAGCGCTGGCGGAGGCCCTCGGGGTCGAGGTGCTCTGAGCCCCGAGTCCTGATCAGCGGCCCGCGTGCTCCACCACGAGCGACGTTCGGTGAGAAACGTGGGAACATGAACGCGCCATGCAGCTCGACGCCACCGCTCCACGAGTCCTCGTCGGCGATGATGCCCAGCCGCTCGCCGGGCATCCGCCGGGTTTGCGCACGCTCTTCTTCGCCGAGATGTGGGAGCGGTTCAGCTATTACGGGATGCGCGCCATCCTGGTGCTGTTCATGGTCACCCCGGTCGCACAGGGAGGGCTGGGCTTCAGCACCGTGGATGCCGCATCGCTCTATGGCACCTACACGATGCTCGTCTACATGGCGTCGGTCGGCGGCGGGCTGATTGCGGATCGTTTTCTTGGCGCAGCCCGCTCCGTCTTCGTGGGCGGCATCATCATCGCCTGCGGCCACTTCTCGATGGCCGCGCACTCGCTGACCTTCTTCTACACCGGTCTTGGCCTCATCGTGATCGGCACCGGCCTGCTGAAGCCCAACATCAGCACGATGGTCGGAAGCCTCTACGCGCCCGGCGATCCGCGGCGCGACAGCGGCTTCTCGCTGTTCTACATGGGGATCAACATCGGCGCAGTGATGGCGCCGCTCGTCTGCGGATGGCTGGCCGAGAGCTCGACGTTCAAGGACTGGCTGGCGGCGCGCGGCTTCAACCCGGCATACAGCTGGCACTGGGGATTTGCCGCGGCGGGCGTCGGCATGTTGGTCGGCCTCGCCGTGTTCGCGCGTAATCGCGCGCGCCTGCCATCGGCAGGTCCGACGGGCCGGATCTCGGAGGCAGCCACACCGCAGCCGCCGCTGACCAGGAACGAGATGATGCGGATCGTCGCCATCACGATCCTGTTTGCGTTCACCATCATGTTCTGGTCGGCCTACGAGCAGAAGGGCGCCAGCCTCAACCTGTTCGCGCGCGACCTCGTCGAGCGGTCGCTCTTCGGCTGGGACTTCCCCGCGAGCTGGCTGCAGTCGCTGACACCGCTCTACGTGATCCTGCTGGCGCCGATCTTTGCCCGGCTCTGGATCGGGATGGGCGATCGGCAGCCGACGAGCTCGCGCAAGTTTGCTCTCGGACTTTTCGCGATCGGCATCGCGATGTTCCTGCTGGTACCCGCGTCGGCGCTGACGGCTGACGGGAAGATCAGCCCGATGTGGCTCGTTGCCGTGTACTTCTTCGACGTCGTCGGAGAACTGCTGGTCAGTCCGGTCGGCCTCAGCATGGTGACGCGGTTATCCCCGGCGAAGATCGTCGGCCTGATGATGGGCGCGTGGTTCTTCGCCACGTCGCTCGGGAACAAGCTGGCCGGCTACTTCTCAGGGTTCTTCGTCGCCAACGATCCGGGCGCGCTCATGCGGCTGTATGGCGGGATTGCCGTGATGCTGATGGTGGGCTCCTTCGTGCTCGCGCTCGCGGCCAAAAAGATCGACCGCATGGCGGAGGCGAAGGACTAAGCGCGGGGCAACACAGCGCTGACGATGGCCGCAAGAGCGCCAACGGTGGCGACAAGCGTCGTGACCTGGAGCCCGACCAGCCACACGAACTGACGCGAGACCTTCTCGTCCAGGACATCGATGCGACGTTCGATCGTATCGAACCGTCGATCGATGGCCTCGAATCGTCTGTCGATCGCCTCGAAACGGGCGTCCACGCGATGCTCGAGGCCCCGGATAGCCTCGCGCATTTCAACCAGCGTGTGGGCCTGATCGCTCACCTGACCCTCGAGGTACGCAACTCTTTCTTCAACACTCGCCACGCTCGCCTCCTCCAGCATACCGTCGTCGCGCAGTCGGCTCAACGGCGGTCGCCATGCAAGGAAGCACTCGTCGTGCCGCGCGGTTTCCCGAAGGATCTCGCACGAACCCACGGAAAACGTCGGAGTTTTTCCACAGCGGTGTTTGCAGCTGATCTTGCAGATCGTTCAGACGCCATCGAAGCCGATGACGAGCGCCTGTTGGCGAACACCAACTCGACGAGCGTTGCGCTACGATTAGGCCCCATGAAACGACTCTCCTGGCTTCTTCCGCTCCTGTTCGTTGCCGTCGTCACCGCGGCACCGCCGACACTCCCGCAGCAGGGCACCGCCGCGATCTCCGCCGTTCTCAAGGACGCTACCGATCGCGGTGACGTTCCTGGTGTCGTCGTTGCCGTCGTCAACAGGGAAGGTGTGCTCTACAACGAGGCGTTCGGCAAGCGCAGCACGCTGAGCAACGCCGCGATGACGAAGGACACCATCTTCAACATGGCGTCGATGACCAAGCCGGTCACCTCCGTCGCCATCATGATGCTCGTCGACGAAGGCAAGCTGACACTGGACGATGATGTCGCGAAGTACCTGCCGAAGTGGAAGAGCCCACAGGTCATCAGCAAGTTCAACGCGGCCGACGGCAGCTTCGAGACGCGCCCGGCCAAGCGGCCGATCACCATCCGTCATCTGCTGACTCACACCTCCGGTATCGGCTACGGCTTCTCGAGCCCGACGCTCACGAAGATCATGGCGAGGACCAAGCAGAACGAACTGGACTCTCCGCTGCTCTTCGATCCAGGTGAGAGCTGGGCCTATGGCGCCAGCACCCGCGTGCTCGGCCATGTCGTCGAGGCGATCTCGGGTCAGAAGATCGACGTGTTCCTCGACACACGCATCCTGAAACCGCTCGGCATGAACGACACGAGCTACCTGGTGCCGACGACGAAATATTCGCGCGTCGTGGCGGTGAACGCGCGCGAAAACGGCAAGTTCGTGGAGCGCCCGATGCCGGCGACGTTGCCGGCGACCGTTCAAGGCGACGGCGGCCTCTACGGCACGGCCAGCGACTACGGGCAGTTCCTGCGCATGCTGCTCAACGGCGGCAGGCTGGGCAACACGCGGATCCTGAGTGAGAAGTCGGCAAAGACGATCTTCGAGAATCACATGGGCAAGGTCGTCGTGCAGCCGCAGGAGTCAGCCAACCAGGCACTCTCGAGGAACTTCCCGGTGGGCGCCGGCAAGGATCAGTGGGGACTCGGATTCCAGCTGGCGGCGGAGAAGCAGCCCAACCGCCGCAGCCCGGGAAGCGGCACGTGGGCCGGCATCTTCAACACGCACTTCTTCATCGATCCGAGCCGCGAGATCGGCGTCATCGTGATGATGCAGACGCTGCCCTTCTATGACGAGGCATCGATGAAGGTGTACGCAGGCGTGGAGGACGCCGTCTACAAGAATCTCAAGTAGCGCAAGCCGGTGCGGCTCGGTTGTGTCGCTCTCGTGACGCTGCTGACGTTGACTCTGCGATCTGGGACGCCATACTGGTACGGAGGCCTCGATCACAACAACGTCAACACTCGAGAGGCGCGACATGGCGACATCCACCGAGACTGCTCTCCAGATTAAAGAACTCTTACCGAACTACACCGTCAACGATCTTCAGAAGAGCCTGGCGTTCTTCGAAGCGCTGGGCTTTGCCGTCGATGAGCGCATGGAAGAGAAAGGCACCCTGCTCGGAGTGATGCTGCGCGCCGGCGAGGCCCGGATCGGGCTGAGCCAGGACGACTGGCAGAAAGGGCGTGACCGCCAGAAAGGCATCGGCACGCGGCTCTACGTGACCACGACGCAGGACATCGACCAACTCGCCGCGCGGGTGAAGAAGGCGGGCATTCGGCTCGACTCGGAGGCTCACGACACGGAGTGGGGCCGGGCCTTCGACGTCACTGAACCGAGTGGATTCAAGGTGACGATCTCGGCCCACATGTAGCCACGTGCACGGCGGACGTCGGACCGCAAGCGCCGAGACTGCCCTCGTTCAGTTGACGAGTGGATTTCGAACGCGCAATGACGGAAACAGCGAGAAGTCGCGGTCCGCCGTCCACAACTCGCTCACCGTGTGACTCAAGCACAACGCCGCAACCCGTGCGTCATGCACGCGCGGCCCGTCGAGGCGCGCCTGTCCGATCAACGTGCGCAGCATCGCCCAGTAGTCGTCGTCTTCGGCAAGAGTCACCACCGAGGGTGATTCCAGCCAGGCGTCGACCTGGTCGATCGCGGCTGCGATCGGCGTCGGCGTCCGAAAGATCCGCGGGTGGGTCGCGATCGCCAGGAACTCGTGGACGCATGGCCAGGGAATCGCCCACGGACCGGCGCTTTCGGCAAGTTCCCGCACCGCGCGCTCAGCGCGATCGTGCCAGGCCGATTCCACGCGGTGGGCGTAGACCAGGATGTTGGTGTCGACGGCGATCACGCGCCCCGCTCGGAGTAACTGAGATCGCGAATCGTTTCCCAATCGCTGAGCGAGCGACCGGCCACCAGCCCGTCGCCGCGGAAACCGGCAGCGCGCAGCACGAATCGATCCTTTGCTCGGCGTCCACTCACCACGCTACGGAGTCCCCGCTCGACGAGCGCCCGCACGGTGGTCTTTTCCTGCAGAGCGACTCGTTTCACCTCGCGCAGCAGTGCGTCTGGAATCTCTACGGTCGTCTTCATACATCTAAGTTTATCACTGCGACCGTAAATACGGGTCGCCATCCGATCCGCGTACGGCCTGATGCGATGCCGTCGAAATTACTCACGTCGTGCGGGCGTCACATGGGTAGTTTCCGCCAGCGCCCGGGAACGCCGCGGGGAGTTTGCTAGGATCGTTGTATGAAGGCATACGTTGCGCTGGCGTCGGCGGCGCTTCTCACCATCGGCCTGCTCCATGCGCAGGCGCCAACATCGAATACCCGCGGCTCCTCATACTCCGCGCCACACACGCCATGGGGCGATCCCGATCTGCAGGGCACCTACACGAACGGCAACGAAAGCGGCATCCCGATGGCGCGCCCGGCGGAGTTTGCCGGCAAGCGGCCTGAGGACGTCACGCCGGCCGAGATCGCTCGCCTCGCGCAGGAGCGCGCCAGCCGCATCGAGAAAACGGCTGAGACGATCGGCGGCACTGAAGACAACAACACCGGCGCCGGCCCGAAACACTGGTACGAGAACTACAACCCGCAGAACAGCCGCCCGTGGATGGTGTTGGACGCGCCTGATTACCAGGTGCCGCCGACCACGCAGGAAGCGAAGGATCGCGCCGCCGCACTGCGCGCTGCGCGCGGAGGCGGTGACGGCTACTATGCGGGGCCGTTCCGCGGCCCAGAGGAGTTCACGCCCTACGTGCGCTGCATCACTCGCGGCGTGCCCGGCTCGATGATGCCGGCGATCTACGGCAACTCCTACGACATTACCCAGGCGCCCGGCTTCGTCGCCATCCGCTACGAGATGGTGCACGAGACGCGTGTGATTCCTCTTGTGTCGGCCGCAAGTGCGGGACCAACAGAGAACCCGGCGCTCAAGAGCTATGTCGGTTACGCACGCGGCCACTGGGAGGGCGACACGCTCGTGGTCGTGACCACCAACTATCTCGAAGCCGGCGCATATGGCGGGGCGTCGTCTGCCCTCAAGACGACGGAGCGATTCAAGCCGACCGGCCCGAATACCATCGACTGGTCGATCCGTTTCGAGGATGCGCACACGTGGACACGCCCGTGGAGCTTCGGCATGCTGCTGACGCGCGACCCGCAATCGCAGGTCTTCGAGTACGCGTGTCACGAGGGCAACGAGGGTATGCGAAACATGCTCAAGGTCGCCCGCGACGCGGAGAAGACACAGCAGTAAGTCCACGCGGCGGGCCTCAAATGGAGCTTCGTTCAATCGGATCTCTGCGTGTCTCGGTCGTCGGACTGGGCTGCAACAACTTCGGCATGCGCATCGACGCCGCGGCGACCGAACGGGTGGTCGCCGCCGCACTCGACGCCGGGATCAACTTCTTCGACACCGCCGACATCTACGGCAGCACGCAGAGCGAAGTGTTCCTCGGCCGTGCGCTCGCGCACCGAAGACGTGAGGCGATCGTCGCCACGAAGTTCGGTATGGCAGTCGATGACAAGCGACGCGGTGCCCGGCCGGAGTACGTCCGCCGAGCCGCCGACGACAGCCTCGAGCGACTCGGCATCGACGTGATCGACCTCTATCAGTTGCATCAGCCCGACCCCGACGTCCCGATTGCCGACACGCTCGGCGCGATGAACGACCTGGTGAAAGCCGGCAAGGTCAGGGAGATCGGCTGCTCGAACTTTGCCGCCGAGCAACTCGACGACGCTTCCCGAGCCGTCGGGACAGGAGCCGCACGATTCGTCAGCCTGCAGAACGAATACAGCCTGCTCCACCGCCAGCCTGAATCCAGCGTGCTGCCGTCCTGCCAGCGTCTCGGCCTGGCGTTCCTCCCCTACTTCCCGCTCGCGAGCGGATTACTGACCGGCAAGTACGAACCGGGGAAGGCGCCGCCGGCCAACAGTCGACTGTCCCTCCAGTGGACGTCGCGATTCACCACAGAGAAGAACGTGCGGATCGCGGAAGCGTTGAAGGCTTTCGCGGCATCGCGCGGCCACACGCTGCTGGAGCTCGCCATGTCGTGGCTTGCGGCGCGGCCGCCGGTTGCGTCGGTGATCGCGGGCGCGACCTCACCGGAGCAGGTGCGCGCCAACGCCGCAGCTGTGAACTGGACGCTGACTCCCCAGGAACTTGCAGAAATCGACCGGCTCGCACCCTAGTCGTCCGTCGGTGCGGCTGGTATCGAGAATCTGCGATTGCGACTGAAAGACTCGGTCGCGCCGCGCCGTATATCGATCGACGGCGCTTCCGAGCCGCAGGGTGCGGCTTGCTCTTGTCCTGAACGAGAAAAATCGGCAACGGCCTGGCCGGCTGTCGACGCCGTCGCGTACAGGAGGATTCGATGTCCCGCGTTCAACCCAGGTTGATTCCGCAGGGCATGGCGTTCGCCTTGCCCACCCTGATCGTTTTACTGCTCTTCCCCAGAACTTCAGCCGCGGATGTTTCTGCGTTGAACGGCACGTGGAGATCGGCCGCAGACGAAATGCGGCTGTCCACGCCGTTCGACGAATCGGTCTGGGGCAAGGACGCAAAGTCGACTCGCATCGTGGAAATGGCGATCCGCCAGGGTGGCGATGCGACACTCTCTGTGACCCGAAGAGTCGTCGATGCGAAGGGACGCGCGGTCCCCGGCTCGACGTCGATCGAGCATGCGACTCTTGTGCTCAGCGAGGGCAAAGCCGGCACCGGTCCCCGAAGCGAGCTTGCCGTGACCGTCAAGCAGGCAGAACGCCGCTACCCTGACGACCCGAAGGGAACCTGGATGATCGACGGACTGCGCGTCGGGGTCACCACGTTCGCTGACAGGCCCGGAGAGATTGAAGTACGCGTTGACTTCCCCGAGGGACGCGGCTCGTTCTGGGAAACCCTGCGGCGCACTCCAGGCAAGCCTGCACCGCGCGAGTCCCGAAAGTAATGACCTTGACCTCGTCCTGCCGGGCGGTCATGCTCACCCCTCAAGACGGAGGACCGCCATGCAGTCTGGTCTAAGGAATCGTTGGACAGCAGCCGCGTTCGCCCTTGTCCTCGCAATCGGCGTGGCATCGACAGCCGGTGCGCAACAGGCGCCGGCCGGTCCGCAAGGGCGGGGTGGTGCTCAGGCTCCGGCCGTCGCACCGGGGCCGGGCCGTGGCGGTGGGGCACCCTATACACCGGCGGCCGGAGCCAAGGACATGCGCGCCGTGCTGTTCAACTGGATGTGGCACCAGGGGATGCTGAAGGGCGCCGACGAACGCGACATGGTTGCGACGCTCGAGTATCAGGCCAAGGGCGGCACCATTCAGGTAGACGGCCAGCCGTGCACGCTGTCGAACTTCCGCGAGAGCACGAACTACCAGACGTTCAGTCAGCGCATTCAGTACACCTGCACGCGTCC
>JAICEG010000071.1 GCA_025924295.1 Vicinamibacteria bacterium | reverse complement strand
TGCCGGAACAATGCGCCGACCGGCACCTTGAGCACGTCGTCTTCCTGCCACAGCACGATCCGGACCTCGACGCGGTAGCCGTCACCCAGCCGTGCGGCTTCGGCCGGATTGGTGAAGTCGATGACGACGTTGACCCGCTGTTCTTCGACGCCGAGTGCCGACACCTTCATGAAGCCCGACGGCTCGACGCGGCGGACTCGCGCGTGCAAGGTGTGGCCGCCTCCCCATTGTTCGATGAGGACCGCGGCGCCGGGCGACACGCGGACGGCGTCGGTCGACAACAGGTCGGCGACGATCTCCATGCGTCCAGGCTCACCAATCTCGAGAAGTGGTTCGCCGACAGGCACCACCCCTTCGCTCTCGCGCAATCGCTTGAGCACTGTGCCGTCGACGGGCGAGAGCACATCCACCGAACGCCCCGACGCGCTCGGCGCCGACAGTCGCGCCCGCGCGAGTTGTACCTCGGACTCGGCGCGCCGTTCGGTGAACTCCGCGGCACGAACGGCGTCCTCGGCTGATGCGAGCGCCGTCTGCGAGGCTTCGAGATCGTCAGTGGAGATGGCGCCCGCCTTGTTCAGCTCCTGCTGCCGGCGAAGCGTCGAACGTGCCCGTTCGAGCGTAGTCGCGGCACGCTGGCGCTCGGCCCGCGCCTGGCCGACCGCCGCGGTCGCAGCGTCCACTGCAGCCTGCAGTTCACCGCGCGTGCGGGAATCGAGCAGGGGGGATTCCGCCGGCGTGATCCGTGCGAGGAGCGTCTTGCCACGGACGACCATGTCGCCGGGCTCGATCTCGATACGGTGCACGCGTCCCGACACGGGCGCCGTCACCAGGAACCTGTCGCGCACCCGCGTTTCCCCATCCTCGTCGACGGTGACCTGCATCGGGCCCCGTTCGGCGCGGACGACACTGACTTCCATCGCTTCCGGCCACATCGCCGCAGCCACGATGGCGGCAACCAACAGCACGGACGCGATCAGTTTCTTGTTCTTGAGAAAACGCATGCAGGTTCACTCTCGGATCTTCAGTACCGCAACCAGATCGAGCGCGTCCAGCTTTCGCCGGACGATGAGCGCCGATACCAGCGCCCCGCCGATGATGCCAAGGAATGACCAGGCGACGGCCTGGCGAGACACGTAAAGCGGGAAGCGGTACACCTCGCTGTCGATCGAGCCGACGATCAGCGCAGAAAGACTGTACCCGAAGGCGCCGCCGACCGGCAGCGACACCAGGGTCAGCAGCGCCAGTTCTCCCATCAGGATCAGCGATATCTCCGCTCGTGTGAAGCCCAGCACGCGCAGGCTCGCCAGTTCGCGGCTGCGTTCCGAGAGCGAAATACGCGCGGCGTTGTAAACCACTCCGAATGCGATGACACTGGCGAACATCAGGTTGATGAAGATGGAGAGCCCCAGGTTGGCGGCGAGGACCTCGCGAAACCGTCTCAGCACGGATCGCTTGAACCCCGTGCCTGCGACGGTGGGGATGCCCTTCAACGTCGTCGCCAGTTCTCCTTCCTGTGCCTGATCGACCAGCATGAGCGCACTGGTCGTCACGTCGCCCTCCTGCATCATCCGGTGAAGCGCGTCGATGTTCATGTACGCCGACAGCCCGAGCAGATCGTCGACCAGGCCGGACACCTCGACCTGCCGTGTCGGGCGGTGTCCCTCGAGCACCTCGAGCGTCACGACATCTCCGGTTGAAATCTCCAGTGCGTTGGCGAGCGTCTGCGACAGCACCACTCCGCCCGGAGGGAGGCGTACCGGTTCGCCGTTCCTGTCGACGATGCGCTTGAAGCGCGCGGTGGGGGACACGCCGGTGATTGCCAGGTATCGCTCGCGGTAACCGGCCCGCACGCGAACGGCGACCGTACGCTGTGGCTCGACTGCGATCACGCCCGGCAGGCGCGAGAGTTCGTGTCGAACTGAACCGCTCCGCGGCTCCACGAAGTTCACCGTGACGTCCTGCCGCTCCGCTTCCCAGAACTGTGTCTGGATGAGGCGATCGGTCGCATCGGTAAAGACGAAGCCGATCATGAGAATGGCAACGGCGAACGAGATGCCGAAGATCGATGCCGCGGCACGGAATGGATGACGGGCGATGTTGCGCAGCACCATCCGTCCCGCTGTGCCGAGGTATCGCGAGACGAACGGCGTCTCGAGCAGCGTGCGCCGGTAGCGTGCCGGCGCCTCGGGGCGCATGGCTTCCGCCGGAGGAATCCTGACGGCACGAACCACCGCGCCGAATGCGCCCGCTCCTGCCGCCAGGAACGTCAGTGTTGCAGCGCCAATAACGACCCCGGGCGGCACACCGAAAGTGAGCTCTGGAAAACGGAAATAGACGTTGTAGAGGTCGATGATCAACGTGCCGAGCCACGCACCGCCAACGACGCCGATGACGATGCCGACGAGCCCGATCACGAACCCCCACTTCAGGTAATGCCAGCCGATGGCGACGTTGCCGTACCCCAGCGCCTTCAGCGAGGCAATCTGCGGCCGCTGCAACGCGAGCGCCCGCGTCAGCGCCACGTTGAGAATGAACGAGGCGACGATGAGGAAGATGAGCGGCAGCATGAACCCGAAGCTCTGGAGCTGCGCCAGCTCGTTTTCGACGGTCCAGTTCGACAGCTGCAGTGCGCGCGGGATCGCGCCGCGTCCACCGTACGGTTCGAGGATGCGGTCGAGCCGGGAGATGACCTCTTCACTCGATGCGCCCGGCGACAGCGCGATCACGACATCGTTGAAGCCACCCTCCATGTCGAAGGCGGCGGCCAGCGCTTTCTGGTCCATCCAGAAGATCCCGTAGCGCTGATCGTCGGGGACGAGCTCTCCGGGCCTGATGCTGTAGATGTATTCAGGCGAAAGGGCGACGCCAACGATCGTGAGTCGCCGCAGACGGCCATTGATGACCGCGGGCACCTGATCCCCGAGCTGCAGCTTGTTCGCGATCACGAAGCCTTCGCTCGCCAGGATCTCGTCAGGGCGATTCGGATCGATCCAGCGGCCGCGCCGCAGGAAGAGGTCGTTGACACTCGGACGGCGATCGACGGGGATCGACACCAGTTGCGCCCCGGCAGGCTCGTCGAGATCCTCGAGATCGAGCGTGACGCCAGACACGACGCGCGTTTCCATCGCCGACACGCCAGGAATGGCCACGATTTCCGCGGCCACGCGCTGCGGTGCGCGCTTGAGCGACGCGAACACGTGCCCGAATCGCTGCCGTTCGTAGTAGGCGCGGCGGGTCTCGCTCAGCGACGCGAACGTCGACTGATACATCACGTACATCGAGACGCCGGCTGCCACGACCATGGCGATCGCGAACGCCTGTCCCTTCATGCTCCACAGGTCGCGGAACAGCTTGCGGTTCAACGCGGAGAGGCGCACGTTCACCACTCCAGCTCCTGGGGCGAGACCTTCTCGGTCCTGTTCTCGACAGAGGTCACGCGCCCGTCCGCCAGCCGGACCACGCGATCGGCCATCGAGGCGATTGCCGCGTTGTGAGTGATGACCACGGTCGTGGTGCCGAGTTCCGCGTTCACGCGCTGCAATGCCTCCAGGACGACGATGCCCGTGGAGATGTCGAGAGCGCCGGTCGGCTCGTCGCAGAGCAGGACCGAGGGGCGTTTGGCGATGGCTCGGGCAATCGCGACGCGCTGCTGTTCACCGCCGGAGAGCTGCGCGGGAAAATGATCGAGCCGCGCCTCGAGCTTCACGAGACGCAGCGCATCCTCCGGCTGCATCGGGCTCGTGGAAATCTCGGTGACGAGCGCGACGTTCTCGACAGCCGTGAGGCTGGGAATGAGGTTGTAGAACTGGAAGACGAACCCGACGTGCTGCCGCCGATAGGCCGTCAATGCACCCTCGTCGGCTTCCGTCAGGTCGGTGTCGCGGTAGAGCACCTGTCCGCTCGTCGGGACGTCCAGCCCGCCGATGATGTTGAGGAGCGTCGACTTGCCTGAGCCCGACGGGCCGAGCAGCACGACGAACTGCCCCTGGTCGAGCGCGAGATTGACCTGGCGCAGCGCGTGGACCTCCACTTCGCCCATGCGGTAGACCTTGGCGAGGTCGCGGATCTGAAACAGCGGCGTCGACATCTCTGTCCAAGGGTGCGTCGATTACCACGTGCGTGTCCAGTCGCTGCACTGAGGGGCGCAGAGCGGTCCCTGCCGTGCTACCATCCGGCCCATCCCTGCACGCTGCTACAGAACGTTTCCGAGGAGGCCAGATGGCGAAGAAGTCGAAGAGCACGAAGAAGGCGAAGACCACCAAGACGGCAAAGAAGAAGAAGTCCGCGCGCAAGCCAAGCGCTGCGTTCATGAGGCCCGTCTCGCCGAGCCCCGCCCTGGCGGAAGTCATCGGGTCCAAGGCGGTCCCGCGGACGGAGGTCACTAAGCGCCTCTGGGCCTACATCAAGAAGAACAAGCTGCAGGATACGAAGAACAAGCGGATGATCAACGCCGACGCGACGCTCAAGGCGGTGTTTGGAGGGAAGTCGTCCGTGAACATGTTCGAGATGACGAGGCTTGTAGGGAAGCACCTGAAGTAGGTGTCGAAGCCAGGCAGCCTGCGCGAGGCGCAGGCTGCAGCGGCTCTGTCGTGTAGCGCGGCTTTCTTACAGCGGCTTACTGCGGCGTCGGCGTCCCGCGGCCAATGCCCCTATCCCTGCGCCCAGCAGAAGAACGGTCACCGGTTCCGGTACCGACGATGGCACCGACTGTCCACTGACCGGCTCGATTTCACTGTCGACCAGAATGGCGGAAAATGGCGCGCTGCCGATCCGGCCGTCGAACACGAACCGGAAACCTCCTAACGACTGGCCGGGCGCAATGTCTGCGCCAAGCGGTGGAGTTCCAGGCACATCCGACATGGCAAGAACAGATTCGATGCCGGGTACCCCGGTGCTGCCTATGAGCGACCAGTTCGCCGGCAGCAGGTAGTCGAGCAGGGCAATCTCCTCGGAGAAGTCGAGCGAGAAGGCCCACACGTTCAACCCTTCCGGGTCTTCGCCGGCATCCACAGTGCTCAGGTTGTGCACGACGTAGTCATACTGAAACTGCCCACCCCCCAGCATCGTCTCGACGTATTCGAGATTGACGATCGCCGCGGCCTGGGCAGGTCGCGGGTTCCACAGCGCGACGATCCCCAGAACGAATGCGGTGTGGACGATACGCCGTCTCCACTGTGACTTCATCTCACATCCTCCCGATCAACTCGATGACTACTGCAGCGTAAAGGCGCCGCCCGCAAGCGCCAGGCTTGGGGCCGAGTAGAGCACTGTTCCATCCGGACGAACGATGACGATCTGGAACCGATCCGGCGTCCCGTCGAACGCAGTCGCCGAGAAGTTATACCCTGCCACGCCATTGACCGTGCCGGTACCCATGAAGGTCACTGTCTGACCGACACGCTGGGCGGCTGTGATGCTGCTGCTCACGAAATTCATGCGCGTGCGCGTGTAGGTGTATTTGAGGTAGTTGGCCGGCGAAAGCGGGCTTGCAACCGAAAGCTCGAAGACGGCTCGATACGCAGGCAGTTCTGGAGAGTTGAAGCCGCTGCCGGTCAACAGGAACGGCGGCGCCGTCCAGGTCTTCTGGGCAGTTGCTGACGGTTCGTTCGACTCCCGGCTGCCGTTGCGATTGATGTCGATGTAGGCCGTGATGAGATCGGTCCCGACGTTCGACGACGAGTAGGTCACGGCGCATGCTCCGGGCACACTCGTGTCGCAGTGGTTCGACAGCGCCCCGGGCCCGGTGCTCGTAAAGTTCACGCGCACGAGTGGTGTCTGCGGCCGCGGCTGCACGATGCCGGCGCCCGTCGTCCCTGGCCAGACCTGCGCGACTATGAGGCTGGCGGCAGCCGGGTGTGCATTGATCGCGGCGGCGACATGCGCCGCGGTACTTGTCAGAGCACCACTGGCCCCCGTTGCGAGCGTGACGACGAGGTCCAGGCCCGACATCGACACCATGAGCGGCTGATTGGCGGCGCCCGGATTCACGAATTGCACCCGGATCAGCTGTCCTGATGGGGCCGTGAGTGACACTCGCGCAGCCTCGACGCTCCCGTCGTTGATCGTGGCCGTCAGCGTAAACGGCACTCCCGTGTCACTGGTTGCGGTGACGGGCGAGAGCGTGAGCGCGAGCGGTGCGACCACTGGCGGCTCCACCAGCGCGGCGTCGTTCACCACGATGTTTTCGGAGACGCCAATCATCCTGGAAGGCAGGGGCGCCGGCGCGTCATTGACGATGATCTGCTCGGTGACCACGATCGTCCTCGGGGGCAGGACGACTGGCGCGTCGTTGACGACGATGTTCTCGGTGACGCCGATCATCGCTGACGGCAGGACACCCGGCGTGTCGGTCACGAGAATGTTCTCGTCGATGCCGATCCGCACCGCGGCCAGCAGAATCGGCGTGTCAGTGACAGTGATCGTTTCCATGACGTCGATGACGACTGTCGTGCTGCGCCCGATCGCGAAGGTGCCGAGCGAGGTCGGCACGCCGCAGATCTTCAGCGCGTTGACGTCGACCGAAGCGGTGCGATCGATCCAGTTGCCGTTCTCGAACAGGAAGAGCCTGTCGCCCGGCTCGATCTCACGGAAGTCGATACACACAGCGACCGCCGGCGGGGCCAGCGCCGTGCTGCGAATGTCGAAGACCGGACCCATGAACGTCACCCCGTTTGGCGGCGGCAAGGGCGGCGAAATCGGCCTGGCCGTGACCAGCCCCGGTTGATCGAGCACGGCGAAGGTCGTCGTGACCGGTTGCGGCTGGTTTGCCAGATCTCTGGCGACGACAGGAACTCCTGCGACATCGACGGGTCCGCCAATCGGCGGGCTGACCTGCAGGGTTCCTGCTGCGCGCCCGATGTTCCCTGACCCATCGCGGAACTGGAATTCGACGCAGTTCTGTCCGACGGCGAACAGCGTCGAGTCGGTGATCGCTTCGGGCAAGCTGGAGGGATTGCCGCAGACAACGCGTTGGACCGGCAGGCGCAGCGGCTGTGCGTCGGCGATGTCCGAAGCGGATCCCTCCTGCAGGAAGAGCAGGAGAAGCGGCGTGTCCGGGGCCTGCGGCACGTTGCCGCGAGCGCCTGTGGCCTGTGTTGCGGCAACCGTGATCGCGGGGGGCGCCGTCACGGCCGGTGCCGTGGTGTCCTGAACGGTGACAACGAAATTGCGGGTCGCGATGTTACCTGCGGCATCCGTTGCCGAGCAGGTGACGGTCGTCGATGTAGGGCCCACACCTGAGAAGGGAAACACACTGCCAGATGCTGGTGTGCACGAGACCGCGACACTGCCGCTCACATCGTCGAGCGCGGTGGCAAGGAAGTTCACCACGGTCCCGGCCGGAGTCTCGGCCTCGACGGTGATCGCTTCTGGCAGCGTCAGTACAGGCGGGGTGGTATCCCCTCCTGGGGCGAGCACGCCGATGTGACGAATACGATTGAAGATGCCATCCACGATGGCGAGGCCGCCACGCGGATCGACGACCACATCCAATGGGTAGCTGAATGGCGTCGAAAGCGCGTAGCTCTCGTTGAACGGCACGGTGTAGGGATTCGGAGAGTTCTCGCTGTATCCCGCAATGGTCTCGATAGTTTCGTCGGTGCCACCGTTGACGACACCATCGCCGCCGGCGAACACCCGTCTGATTCGAGACGCGCTCGTATCCGCGATGACGAGGTCACCGTTGGGAAGGATCTCAATCCCGAAGAGCCCGTTCAGATTGGCATCGAGCGCGCGTCCGCCGTCGCCCTGATACGGTGCGTTGGTCAGAATGGAATATCCCGCGACCGTGGTCAGCTGTTCTCCAGGGCTGCCGTCGATGAGCGACGAGCCGGGTGCAGGTGTGATGCGGACGACGACGGCCGTGCCGCCCACATACAGATCGCCCTGCTGGTTGAAGGCGAAGTCGTGCCCATCGATGAGCGCGACTCGCGGGTCGCCGTCTGGCGGCGGCCACTGAGTTCCACCGCCCGCGACCGTGGAGATGATCTCGGCCGGATCGTCGCCGGTGATGAGACCATCCGGCCCGGCGGCGATGCGTCGAACCATGACGCCCGGCCCGGGCAGCCCGGGCGTGAACGCCTGCTGGAGAAAGAACAGGTTGCCTTCGGCATCGAACGCCAGTCGCCATCCCCCGTTGATCACGGCCTGAGTTGCCAGGCCGCCATCGCCGGCGTACCGGCATTCGAGGGTCGTGGGATCGGGGCCGATTCCTGCTACGCGACGGATACGGTTCGTCTGAATGTCGAGACGCAGGATGCTGCAGGCGTTGATGCCCGCGAAGAACAGGTTGCCGTTTCGATCGACCGCGATTCGGCCAGGAGCGATGTCCACGTCGAGCGCGTTCGCGCCATCCTGTTCGCTCGTGATGTCGTCGAACGTTCCGGTTCCCGCGATGGTCGTGATCGTGTTCGTCACGAGATCGATGCGTCGAATGCGTGACACGTCGGTCATGTACGCGACCTGGCGTGGCGTGTCGAATACCAGGCTCGAGGGTGTGAGCGGCGCCTGATCCGCCGGCCCTCCATCACCGGGCGCGGGCGCGCCCGGCTCGAATGGATTGCCGTTGCCGATGATCGTCTTGACCCTGGTGGTTTCGTCGGCCGGCGTGAAGATCGCGAACGTGCCAAGCTCCGCGGTCGAGTGCACCACGCCGCAGAGCAGGTTGGCCGCAGCCTCGCCACCGAGTGGTGGCGCGGTAACGTCCTCCCACGTGCCGCCATTCAGTCGATAGAGGCGAATGGCCGATCGATCCGTGAAGCTCATCCCGGTGGTGTCGATGCAGAGACGAATGTCGCCTGTCGCCGACACCGTGGTTGCCACGTCGTAGTAGAAGGGCGAGCTGCCGAGTTGCTTCGGCGCGGGCGGGCCCGGCGGTGGCGGCACTTGATCCGTGCGCGTGCGGAACCACGTCAGCCCGTCGGCGTTGACGGTCTCGAATGTGACCCGGATCCTGCCCGGTGTGAATGGCGACGTCACCGGCGTGTTGTCATCCATCGGCGTCACGGTCACTCCAGAGCCGGCGGTCGTGTTGATGCCGGTAACGGTGACGTTGATGGCCTGGGTGACGATGTGGCCGCGCTCGTCGCTGACGCGCAGGGTTGTCGCGTGCGTGCCGATCGCGAGCGGCGGGGAGAGGAACGTGGCGGCGTTGTTCGAGAAATACGGCGGCGTGACGCTGAACTGTATCGTGCGCTGCTGGTCGATGATCCAGGTCACGTCGAGCGTATCGCCATCGAGGTCGGTGACGCTGCCGTAAAGCCAGAACTGCGCGCCAAAGGGTGAGGTGGCCGCGACCGTCTGATCCTGCACGGACAGCACGGGCGGCTCATTCTGCGTGAAAGGCTCGACGGTGATGAGGACTGTGTCGCTGCCCATGCCGCCGCGACCGTCGGCGACGACGAGCTCCGCCTTGTGCACGCCAACGGATAGTGGCACTTGTCCGATGAACGGTTGGGTGACGACGTGGTGAACGCCATCGATAATCCAGGTCCGGCTGAACGCTTCCGCTTCATCGAAGTCCTCGATGTCGCAGCCGTCGCAACTCAGGTCGAACTGCGCGAACCCGTCACTCGCCGCAGTCAGCGTGACGGTCGGACCCGGTTGAATCTGAACGACGGGAGCGAAATTGCTGCGGATATCCGAGTAGTCAATCCGCCGGATCAACAGGTCGTCGTCGCCCGCCGGAGACGACTGCATCGCGCCGCCAGTGGCGAGGTTGCCTTCGCCGGTCTGCGTGATGGCGATGAGGTAGTTGCGATCGAGCGTGTCGGTGAAATTTCGCCTGGGACCGGCAATGACTGAATGCTTGGCATCACCCGCCGAGTCGAGATGAGTGGAGACGATCGTGTCCAAGCTCTCTGACAGCAACAACCTGACGAAGCGCGCATACCCGGGTGAAGCCGTCGCGTCGAACAGCGGTTCGTCCAGACTGAACGAAGCGGCCAGTGCGCCACCGGTGATGGCGAGCTCACCGCTCGGGAAGAGCGCCAGCGGGTGATACACGTCAGCGACGCCTTCCGCGCCGGTCCCCAGTTGCACGCCCAGGAATCGTCCGCCCAGGAGCTGCGTGACACCGTCGAGTGTCGGATTGAGCCTGAGGAGGAACGCGTCACCTCCGGGGGAGCCGGTCGCAGGAATCCCGAGGACATGCCCGGCGTTTTCGAGCAGGTCGTCCGACATGCTCCGGCCAGTCACATACAAGACGCCGCTCGGATCCCGGACGATGCCGACTGGCGTGTCGCAGTGAGAGCCGGCGAGATACGAGACGTAGGGTTCCTGGAAGGGCAAGGCGTTGGTGTCCACCTGGATCAGGAATCCGTTCTCCTGGCATCCATCGGGCACCGGCCGGATCGACTGCAGCGCGTTGAGCGTGGGTGTGATCGTGCCGGATGTGCTGCCCACGACGTAGACCTGCCCGAAGTTGTCGGCCGCGATTGCTCGCGCAGCCGGAGCCGGATCCGCGGGCACACCCAGGTCGAGGGCGCCGATGACGCTTCCGGCCGAATCGACTTTCATCAACCGGCTCTGGAGCGCGGTATCGCCCTGCACGAGTTGCTGATACAGCAGGTAGGTGTTGCCAAACGCGTCGGTTCGAATGTCGTCGACCCGAGTGGGACGCCCGGGGATCTGAGCGAGCGCGCCCTTCAGCGGAGCCACGAGCAAGCCGCCGTTCGAGTCCCACGTGAGCGTGCGCAGCTGAAGGAAGCCGCCGTAATCACCGAGAATCGACTGCATGGCGACGTGAACACGATCGCCATCGACCTCGAAGGCCGTGCAGATGCCGAACCCCTCGAAGACCACGGAGGCGAGAAGGGTGCTGCCGTCCCTCGAAACTTTGCTCACGTAGCAGTTGAGCGGCTCGATGTGCGGCTGCAGGGCCGGGACGGCGTGAAGGTTCGGAAACGTGAGCCCGCTGAGCGTGGTCCCGAACACGTAGACGTCGCCGTTCTTGTTGACGTCGCTGCCGACGACGCGGTCTTCACCTGCGCCACCGAGATAGGTCGCATGGACGATGACCGGATCGATGACGAGCGGGAGAGCCGGATCGTAGGGACCCAGATCGAGCCGTACGTCGGTGCCAGCCAGGACGTACGCAGCGGCAACGTCACGTCGCGAGCCATTGTTCGTCTGATAAGCGATTGGACGGCGCAGCACGACCTCTTCGTCGCCGATCCGAAAGAAGAGCTCGCCGTTATCCGACCGGGCTATCGTTTCGGCGCCGGAGAAGGACAGTGCGATCCGGCTCGCGTCGGCGTGCGGTGCGACGATGAAGTCGAACTCGAGGTGAGCGTCGTTGCGGTAGTACTCGAGATCGATGCCGGGATAGACGCTCGAGTACCTGACGCGCTGATATGCGGGCACGGTGTCGACCGGTCCGCGTGTGGCTGCGTTGACGTAGTAGGTCCTGGCGGGCTGCGGCTCGAGTCCGTGAATGTCAGGATCGTCGTTGGCGTCATGGAGGCGCATGCGCAGCGCGTGGGAGCCAGACGCGGTCCGCAGTGCGACGACTGCTTCATCCGCGGTCAGGAAGACCGTGTCGCGTGCGCTCCTGCTGACGAACTTCACGCGCGGATCGGCCTGCCCCCGATTCGCCTCGAACGAGAGCGATGTCGGTCGCAGCCGCCGGACGTCGCTCCGCTTGCCAGCGGCGCCAGCCTCACTCGTCTGCGCGAAGTTGACAGGCGCAGCAGTGGCGACGATCGCGAGCAGTATCGCGACCGTCGGCACGCGACGTCCCACAATGGCACTCATGTCCTCTCCCAGAGGCGTGATCTACGCCTGTTAGTCCCGGCTACGCGATCCGCAGAACGGGTCGAACACTAGGAGAAGCCGATGACGACGGTGACCTGGACGATCTGCCCGGCCTGGACATCAATTGGAGTGAAGTCCTTCAGCGTGAAATTGCCGCCGATGGCGCCGGGAGAACAGCCAACCTGCCCGGTCGGGCACAAGCGGACACCACTGATCGCTCGATAGAAGCTGCGCGCATCCGGCGAGGTGAACGAGCCGGTCAGCACGAGCCTCTCCTGATTGGGTCCGCTGGTCGGTACGCTGACGGCAAGATCGCCGCCTGTGGCAGCGAAGAAGCGGTTCTCGCTCATCACACACGGCACACCGCTGGCCGTGCAATTCGGAGCGCCGTCCGGGCTGTAGAGAAGCACCGCCCACAGCCCCGGAGCGTTGACCCGCCCGAGGAACGTTGCCATGTTGATGGCGCCGGGAGACTGCAGTGCGTTCTCGAACTCGTGCGTCGCCACCGGCGTCCCGTCAGGGTTCTTGATGTCGATCGTCCAGTGACCATGAACCTTGATGCCCTCCCACGGGCCGCCCGCGCGTTCCGCGGTCTGCGCGCTGCCGGTCGCCGCCGCGCCGAGCAGCAAGCCGAAGATGGCAAGTTTCCGCAGCAGGTGGCTGCCGATTGCGTTCGTCATTGACATGTGTCGACTCCTCGTCGAGATCTGTTGTGGCAGGAATACGCACGAGGTGTCGGCAGCGGAAGAAGACACGCGCTTTATTTGCACGTGAGATGCGAAGCGCATTGAAGTCGCCCGCCGAGGTACTTTTTGTTCGCGCGGCGGTGGGATTAGTGCCGGTTGCCAGCGGCGTGAGGCACAATGCGATTCGAGTTACCGTACCGCGCGATGCGGAGGTGTGATGGCAGCGGGATACAAACGAATTGCGACCGAGGAGGCGTGGGCCCCGGCGGAGTTGCTCGATACCTATCGGGCGATGGCCGCGAAGAAGTCGATCGACGATCCAGGCTTCATCGCGCTCTGGTCCAGGCTCGGCGCGAGGGGGCAGTTGTCGGAGAGGCTGGCTGACATCGGCGAGCGGCGCATCGCCGACATGGACAGCTCGGGGATCGATCTGCAGATCCTCTCGCTGACCTCGCCGGGCGTGCAGGTCTTCGATGCGGCAACCGCGACCTCGCTTGCTGCCAGCACCAACGATCAAGTGGCAGAAGCCGTGCGGAAGTACCCCACGCGGTTTGCCGCGCTCGGCGCGGTCGCACCGCAGGACCCCGCAGCGGCCGCACGCGAGGCCGAGCGCGCGGTTCGAAAGCTTGGCCTGAAGGGCATCATCATCAACTCGCACACCCGCGGCGAGTTCCTCGACGACCCGAAGTTCTGGGAGATCTTCGAGGCGGCCGAGGCGCTGCAGGCGCCGATCTACATCCATCCGCAGGCGCCGCCACCGCAGATGTCGGCGCCGTACGTCGAGAAGGGGCTGGAAGGGGCGTTGTGGGGGTTCGCAGCGGAAACCGGCCTGCACCTGCTGGCGATCCTGCGCAGTGGCGCGCTGGATCGCTTCCCCGGCTTGCGCATTGTCGTCGGTCATGCCGGTGAGGCGCTGCCGTTCTGGCTGTATCGACTCGACTACATGAACAAGACGGCCCGACCCGGTATTCGCAATGGCGCCGACCGGTTGCAACGAACCCTCAGCGAGTACATGCGCGAGAACGTCTACGTCACGACGAGCGGCATGGCATGGGCGCCGGTCATCACCTTCGTGCAGTCGGTGCTCGGAATGGACAGGGTTCTGTACGCGATGGATTACCCCTATCAGTTCGAGCCGGACGAGGTGACGACCACCGACAACCTGCCCATCAGCGACGCCGACAAGACGAAGTTGTTCCAGACCAACGCGGAGCGGGTCTTCCGGCTGTAACGTGCCGATCATCGAAGTCTCGAAGATTCGCAAGACGTACGGGAAGACGGTTGCCGTCGACGAGGTGTCGTTTGCCGTCGAGGAAGGCGAGATCTTCGGGTTGATCGGCCCCAACGGGGCGGGCAAGACGACAACGATGGAGTGCGTCGAGGGGCTGCGGCGCCCGGACCGCGGAACGATTTCGGTCCTGTCGCTCGATCCGATTCGGGATGCCCGTGCGCTACAGCAGAAGGTCGGCGTGCAGCTGCAGCAGGCCCAGCTCCAGAAGCGAATCACGGTCAGGGAAGCAGTCGACCTCTGGGCGTCGCTCTATCCACGCCCGGTTGATGGAGATGCGCTGCTCGATCGTCTCGGCCTCTCGGACAAGCGCCGGGCCTGGTTCATGACGCTGTCGGGCGGTCAGAAACAGCGGCTGTTCATTGCGCTCGCACTCATCCACGACCCCGACGTCGTACTACTCGACGAGTTGACCACCGGCCTCGACCCGCAGGCCCGTCGAGCGATCTGGGACCTGGTGCGCGAGATCCGGGCGCGCGGGAAGACCGTGCTCCTGACCACCCACCTCATGGAGGAGGCCGAGCGCCTGTGCGATCGGGTGGCCATCGTCGAACGCGGCCGGGTCATCGACATCGGCACGCCGGCCGGGCTCGTTCGTCGTCACTGTCCAACGCAGACCGTCGTCCTCGAAACGACTGATGCCGGAGCCGCCGCACACTTCGAGACGATTCCGGGTGTCGAATCGATCTCGTGGCACGACAGCCGCTGCACGATTCGCGGAACCGGAGGCGATCTGGTCACGCACGTCATCCAGTGCCTGGCCGAGCATCGCATTCGGGTCACGGATTTCAGGACCGAGCTCCCGAATCTCGAAGACGTCTTTCTCACGCTCACCGGGCACTCGATCCGGGAGTAGCCATGTCGACTCCCAACGCCCGACGCTCAATTCCCAGCTGCCAAGTCCCGACTCCCGCTGCTCTTGCCCCTCCGTGCTTGGGCGTTGGAAGTTGGAGGTTGGGAGTTGAGAAGTGGCACCGATGATCCGCGCACTCGCCAAACTGACGTGGCTGGAGACCAAGATCTTCGTCCGTGAGCCGATGGGCGTGATCGGGACCGTCGGTATTCCGGTCGCGGTCTTCGTCATCGCCAGCCAGATCGCCGGGCCGCGCGTGGCGCGCGCCGCGATGCAGCCCGGCGGCGTCGTGTCGGCCTTCATGCCAGTCCTGGTGTCGGTATTGATGTCGCTGAGTGCGATCTCGTCGCTGGTGACGATCGTGTCGATCTACCGCGAAGGTGGAATCCTGAAGAGACTGCGCGCCACACCGCTCTCGCCAACCGTGATCCTGTCGGCGCACGTGATCGTGAAACTGGCGTTCACGGCGCTCACGCTCGCGATCATGGTGCTGGCAGGTCGGCAGTACTTCCCGCC
>JAICEG010000070.1 GCA_025924295.1 Vicinamibacteria bacterium | reverse complement strand
GGCGCGCGCACTCCATCAGCTCAGCCCGCGTCGCGAACGGCGGTTCTGCGACGTGAACTGTGCGGCGCTGCCTGACGATCTGCTCGAGTCGGAGCTGTTCGGTCACATGCGCGGCGCGTTTACCGGAGCCGTGACCGATCGAGCGGGGCTCATCGAGGAGGCCGACGGCGGGACGTTGTTTCTCGATGAGGTCGCCGATCTCTCGCCCCGCGCGCAAGCCAAGCTCCTTCGTGTGCTGCAACAGCAGGAGGTGCGTCGCGTGGGTGCGACGTTCAGCCGGAAGGTCGATATCCGGGTGGTGAGCGCTGCAAACCGCGATATGCGCAGGGAGGTCGCAGACGGCCGCTTCCGGCAGGACTTGCTCTATAGGCTCGACGTCATTCGCATTCGTGTCCCGGCGCTCCGCGAGCGGCCGGAGGATATCCCGGTGCTCGCCCATCACGTATGGGAGGCGGCCGCCGCGCGCGTCGGGTCGCACGCCACGCTGACGCACGGGGTGCTGTCGTCACTGTCGCGTTACCACTGGCCGGGGAATGTGCGCGAGCTGCAGAACGTGATGGCGGGGCTCGCCGTGTCGGCGCCGGCACGCGGGCAGATCAAGGCGAGCCTGCTTCCGCCTATCGTTGCCGGAGCCGCCGGGCCCTCCGCCACGCGTCTCGCCGACGCGCGCGATCAGTTCGAGCGCCGCTTCATCGAGCTGGCGCTGTCGCGCGCGGGTGGGCGGCGGGCGCGGGCCGCGCGCGAACTGGGTTTGTCGCGGCAAGGGCTGTTGAAAATGATGGCGCGCCTTGGCGTCGAGGCGCGGCCTACAGGATCGCGTCGAGGAAGCTCGAGCCCACGTTGAGGCAGTCGAAGACGTGCAGGCCGAGTCGAGACGCCATCTCGACGCAGACCTCCGTCCCGCGGCAGCTGTTGCCGTACGGATCCAGCCGCGGCGAGTAGGTGCCGATGCCGAGCTGACGGTTCACCACGGTAATCACGCCGCCACTGACGCCGCTCTTGGCGGGCACACCCACGCGATAGGCCCACTGGCCCGAGTAGTCGTACATGCCGCAGGTGAACATGATCGACAGCATGTCCTTGACGTGGGTGATGGAGTACGCGCTGCGCCCGCTGACTGGATGGCGCCCCATGTTCGACAGCGTTGCCGCCATCATGGCCAGGTCCCGACACGTCAGGGCGATCGCGCACTGCTTGAAATAGACGTCGAGAGCCGCCTCGGCTTCGGCATGAACCAGGCCGAAGTTGAGCAGCAGGTGGGCGATGGCCCGATTTCGATGGCCGGTTCGCCGCTCCGATTCGTACACCGCGCGATCGAATGTCAGCTGGCGGCCGGCGATGACGCTGAACCGATCGAGCAGGTACTCAAACGTCTTGTGGCCGTAGCGGGCATGGAGCAGTGCCGTGACCGTGATCGCGCCGGAGTTGATCATCGGGTTGAAGGGCCGGTTGCTGCCGTTCTGCAGCTCGATGGAGTTGAAGGTATCGCCGCTCGGTTCCACACCGACGTGTTCGAAGACCTTCGCCGGGCCGAACTCCTCGAGCGCCATGCCGTAGGTGAACGGCTTGGAGATCGATTGAATCGTAAAGAGCCGATCGCAGTCGCCGGCCTCGAACCTGCGCCCGTCAGCCGTGACGACGCATACGCCGAAGGCCTCAGGGTCGGCCTTCGCCAGTTCCGGGATGTAGGTAGCGACCTCGCCGGCAGTGTGGGGCAGATATTTCTCGTAGAGCTCGTCGATCAGGACCTGCAGTTCGTGACCGCGCGCAATGGCGCTGCTCGTGTCGGACATGGACATGTGTGATGGCGGACAAGTGTGGGCCGTCAGTGGATGAGAGAGATCCCGCTCTACCGTAGCAATCGGGATGCCCAAGTGCGCGCCAGGCCGTTTCAGGGCGATGTGATGAACCGCAAGGACTTACGTCGAAAAGTGCCGGGAGCATCGCTGGCCGCTCTCGCTACAGGAATGTGGGACGTCGCGAATTTGCCGACAACTTCGAATGATCGCTGCGCTCGCCTATAATCCGCGCCGGGAGGGGAGCATGACAAGAACGGCACTGGCTCTGGCAGTAGGTGCACTCGCACTGTCGATCTCGGGATCACCCGTGGGCGCCCAGGCGGGGGGCGGCGGTTGGACGACGCTCTTCGATGGCTCCAGCCTGAAGGGATGGAACATCGTTGGCGACGCCAACTGGGAGATTGTCGACAAGGCCGTGCAGGCGAACAAGGGCAACGGATACCTGGTGACGCCCGAGACGTACGGAGACTTTCAGTTCACCGCCGAGTTCTGGGTCACCGACGATGCCAACAGCGGTGTCTTCATTCGTTGTCAGGATCCCAAGAAGATTGAGGCCGCCAATTCGTACGAGGTGAACATCTTCGACAAGCGGCCGGATCAGTCGTATCGCACCGGCGGCATCGTCGACGTGGCGAAGCCGGCCAGCGTCGTGATGACCGGCGGCAAGTGGAACACGTTCGACATCACCGCGCGGGGTACGAAGCTGACCGTGCTCCTCAATGGGATGAAGATGGTGGATGTCGACGACAAGAAATTTGCACGCGGGCCGATTGCGCTGCAGTACGGCGCCGGCACGGTCAGGTTCCGGAACGTGAGGATCAGGACTCTGTAACTAGGAACGAAAAACGAAGAACCAAGAACGCAACGAAGACGAACCGGAGGACGGAGCGAAAACCTGAGACACTGAATAAACTGCAGAGATCAGTTCTTCGTTCTTAGTTCTTCGTTTCCGTGTGCCGCCGCCAGCGCGCGGCTGAAGACCTCGGGCGCCTGTGCGCCCGAGACGCCGTAGCGGCCCTCGATGACGAAGAACGGCACGCCGGTCACGCCGAGCGACCGTGCTTCGTCCAGGTCGCGCACAACCGCGTCGACGTAGCGGCCTCCCTCCAGGGCCTCGCGCACCTCCGCGTCGTCGAGGCCTTCTTCAACTGCCAGGCTCACGAGTGACTCGCGATCGAAGACCGATCGCTGCTCCGTGAAATACGCGCGGTAGAGCCGCTCCAGCATCTGGTCTTCACGGCCGTGGCCGGCGGCCAGATGCACGAGCTGATGGGCATCGAGCGTGTTGCCGGTGAGGCCGGACTCGGTCAGGTGATACTCGAGTCCCTCCGCAGCGGCCGTGTGCTCCATCTTCTGGTCCATGGCTCGGACCTGGTCCTCCGAGAGCCGGTACTTCGACATCAACATGGCGCGGCGGCTCGACGTCTGTGCCTTCGGCCGCGTCGGGTCGAGCTGAAACGATCGATGGACGATATGCACGTCGTCACGCCCGTCGAACGAAGCAAGCGCTTTCTCGAATCGCCGCTTGCCGAGATAGCACCACGGGCACACGATGTCGGACCAGATGTCGACTTTCATGACCCAAGTCTAGTCTGCCCCGGCGCACGTCCAAATGACATGCGTCAACGTGCGGCCGTGGCGACAGCTGCGACCGTGTTCGCCGCGGTGCTGATTGGCTCGTCGGGGTCCGCCGTGGCTCGAGTGTCGCAGGACTCGGACCCGGTCGTCGTCCTCTTTATCGACGATCTCCACATTGATTTTCGATTGACCCCTCGTGTTCGTAGTCTGCTGGTGCGTCTTCTGCGCCTTGTGACGCACGACGGCCAGCACGTTGGCATCGTCACGACGGGTTACTCGTCCATCAGCCTGGCTCCGACGCCAGACCGGACTCTCGTATTGTCAGACCTCCGGAGAATAACGGGCGGTGGTCTCCGTCCGGACGGCATCATCGACAAGCGAGGAGCCGGGGAACGACTTCGCCGTGCGCGCGTGGCGCTTGCCACTGCAAAAGACACGATTGCGGGCGTTGCTGCCCGTTCCACGGCCCGGACGTTGATCATCTACTTGAGTAATGGATACGGCGAGCCAGCGTTGACGGGAGAACTCGACGAACTGGCCGTGGCAGCGTCTGACGCGAACGCAAGCATTTACACGTTCGACTCGCACAGCCTGCTCGGTCCTACGCCGGAACTGACGGCGCCCGATTGGTCGCTGTGGGACGTACATCGCGTCACCGCACAAGACAGTCTCCGCAGACTCGCAGAAGGCACTGGGGGACAGTTGACCTGGACACCGTCCGAGATGGACGGCGCGCTCCAGCGGATCGCCGACAGCCTCAGAGCGTCGACACGTCCGCCGAGATGATTCCGCGGCACGAGGTGCACACGAGCGCGCGGCCGCCTCGAGGCAGAGGAGACGTGAAACTCACCTGGGAGCGCTTCAACCGCAGCACGCGGAGGCTGCGAATCAGCTCACGGCAATGTGGGCAGCGCGCGGCGAATTCGAGGGTGTAGACCGCTCCACCTTCCCACTCGGTTGGAATACCTTCACCCGATGCCTCGAGATTGTAGACATCGTCTTCTTCCTGCTGCACCGGTACCAGGCACAGCGGGCACTGCGTGGCGCCGGATGACAGCTTTTCTCCGCATGCGGTGCACGTGTTCATGCGGGAGATTGTAACGGCACTCGTCTGTTTTCGAGCGGCGAGTTGCATGGACTGCTGCACGCGGAAACAATGACCGCGTGCTGCGGTATCTGGCGAGACGCCTTCTGCTGACGATTCCGGTCCTCCTCGGGGTGGCGACGCTGGTCTTCGCGTTGATCCACTTCATTCCGGGCGACCCGGCACGCGCCATCCTTGGCGATGTCGCCTCGGAGGCCGACATCGCACAACTCAGACAGCAGCTCGGTCTGGACCGGCCGTTGGCCGTCCAGTACGTCGCCTTTCTCGGTGGCCTGGTACGCGCGGACCTGGGGACGTCGCTCAGGACGGGCAGCCCGGTCACCAACCAGATCGTGGAGCGCCTTCCGGCGACGTTCGAGCTCGCCCTTGCCGCGATGGTCGTGGCGCTCACGCTCGCAATTCCGCTCGGGATCGCCGCCGCGGTCTGGCAGGGAACCGCTGTGGATCACACCGCGATGACGCTGTCCCTGGCCGGTGTGTCGATGCCGAACTTCTGGCTGGGACCGCTGCTTGCGATTGT
The DNA here is from genome assembly GCA_025924295.1 of Vicinamibacteria bacterium. Lineage (GTDB taxonomy): Bacteria > Acidobacteriota > Vicinamibacteria > Vicinamibacterales > UBA2999 > Gp6-AA40. The sequence goes on along the minus strand of JAICEG010000070.1, from coordinate 10,292 downwards.
GTTCGGCGTTGAACTGGGGTGGCTCCCGGTGTCGGGGCGCGGAGGGCTGGAGCACCTGGTGCTTCCGGCGATCTCACTCGGCGCCGCGCTGGCCGCCGTCCTTGCGCGGATGACGCGGGCAACGCTTGTCGACCAGTTGCGCCAGCCGTACGTGCTCGCCGCGCGCGCCCGCGGTCTCTCGCGCACCCGGGCAGTGCTCCTGCATGCCTTTCCGAACAGCCTCATTCCGATCGTGACGCTGGCCGGCCTGCAGATCGGCGCGGTGCTGACCGGAGCCGTCATCACAGAAACCATCTTCGCGTGGCCCGGGATCGGGCGGCTGCTCGTGCAATCGATCGGATTCCGAGACTACCCGATGGTGCAGGGGTGCATCCTGCTGATCTCAGTCACGTACGTCGGCGTCAACCTGATCGTCGACCTTCTGTACGGCGTTCTCGATCCGCGAATCAGGTACCGATGAAACTCGTCGGGGCTCTCATCGTCGGCGTGGTTGTCGCGGCGGCGATCGCAGGGCCGTGGCTGGTCCCCTTCGATCCTGCCGCTCAGGAGCTGGCGCTGCGGCTGGAGGGACCGAGCTGGTTGCACTGGCTCGGGCTCGACGAACTGGGGCGCGACATTCTCGCCCGGGTGCTGACGGGTGCGCGCGTATCGCTGCTGGTCGGGTTGGTCGTCGTGTCCGTGTCTGCATCGATTGGCGCGGCACTGGGAGCGATCGCCGGCTACTACGGCGGCGTGATCGACGAGGTCGTCAGCCGCGTGATGGATGTCCTGCTGGCATTCCCCGGATTACTGCTGGCGATCGCAGTGGTTGCCGTGCTCGGACCGAGCCTTGCCAACGTGGTTCTCGCGCTGGCGCTGATCGGGTGGGTTGGCTACGCCCGCGTCGTGCGCGCACAGGTGCTGCAGGCGCGCGAGTTCGAGTACGTCGCCGCCGCGCGCGCGATTGGTGCCGACACCCCGCGGATATTGATCCGTCACATCCTGCCAGCCGCATTCCCGGCGCTGAGCGTGCAGGCGACGCTCGGAATGGGCGGCGCGATTCTCTCGGAAGCGGCTCTCAGCTTTCTCGGCCTCGGGGTCCAGCCCCCGACGCCGAGCTGGGGCGCGATGATCAACTACGGGCGCGCACACGTGCTCGACGCGCCGCACCTGACCGTATTTCCCGGCCTCGCGATCGCCGCCGTCGTGCTCGGTCTCAACCTGTTGGGAGATAGCTTGCGCGCCAGGTTCGATCTCAACGACTGACGCAGCTTCTGCATTCAGACTTCCGATTACTCTCCAACCAGCGCAGCATGTCTGGCTTCCGCCTCCTCCGCGGCGTCAGTGTGGCCGAGCCGTCTGGCTGCAATCGCCAGATACGTGAAGGCCGAAGGCTCGACCGGGAACTGTTCGCTGGCGCGGCGAAGCACACGTTCGGCCAAGGCGTTGTTTCCTGAATGGAGAAGTGCCCGCCCGTAGAATGTCAGCGCCTCGCTGGTGGCGTCAGGTCGATCGGCAACCGGAGCGAGTGCTTCGATCGCCTTGTTCAGTGCGACGCGGTCGTCACCGCTTTCGGCAGTCTCCAGCCAGACGCGACCGAGTGCGGTGTAGACGATGGACGAATCGGGGTGACGTTCGGCTGCACGTCCCAGCGTGAGAATTGCCGCATCCTGTCGTCCAAGCCGCGCATACGCCAGTCCGACGCTGACGAGGCGTTCCGGGCGTGAGGGCTCGAGTGCCGACAACGCTTCGAGTTGCTCGATCGCCTGGCGCTGCCGCCCCGAGGCGGCATACAGGGCGACGAGCTCTTCACGTGCGGCAGCCAGCGTGGGCTCGAGCTCGACCGCGCGAAGCAGCGCACGTTCGGCTTCTTCTCTCGGACGCGCCCCGCGCAGACAGAGCCCGAGCAGATAATGCGCCTGCGCCAGACCTTCGTCGAGGCTGACTGCCCGCCGGAGCGCCTCGATCGCCGCGGGGACGTTGCCGTTGCGATAGTGGGCGAGTCCCAGTTTGTAGACGACCCGTGGCGCCCGATCGTCCAGGCGCAGACTGCGCTCGTAATCGCTGGCGGCTGATTCGAACTGCCCCAGTGCCGCGTGGGCATCGCCACGCAGTTCGAGTGGACGTGGGGCAGAGGGGTCCAGCGTGGCCGCCTCGGTCAGGTCGCGGACGGCCGACGAGAATTCGCCCCGCTGGCGGTAGGTGTCACCCCGCATCAGGCGCGCAATCATCGAGTCCGGCTTCAGCGTCAACGCGCCGCTGAAGGCCTCGATCGCCTCCAGCGTCTGGCCTCGCTCGACCGCCTCATCACCGACCGCCAGGAGGCGGCGGTACTCCCGTTGCTGCCTGGCATCCAGCCAGACAAAGGCCAGGGAGCCAGTCAGGGCCATGACGCCGACAGCCGCCACAATCGGGCGATTCACAGGGGAAATGGTAACTGGGTATCCACCCCGGGAACCATCGGTGTTTGCCGGGGTCTAATGGTCCAGAGGACGGTGCTAGACTGATGGAGACACGTGTTTCCGGAGGGTTGGTGAAGAACGCTGGCGCTATCGGTTGGTCCGACGTAGACACGGCAGAAGCCGCCCTCATTGAACGCTGCACGACCGGCGACGAAACCGCCTGCGCTGACCTGGTCAATGCGCACCAGCGGATGGTTTACACGCTGGCCCTGCACCTGCTCGGAGACCCCGACGAAGCTCTGGATCTTTCACAGGAAGTCTTCCTGCGTGTCTTCAGGACGCTGTCCAGCTTCCGCGGGCAGTCCGCCCTCCGTACGTGGATCTATCGCATCGTCATCAATCAGGCCCGGAACCGGCAGCGGTGGTGGAGGCGTCGCCATCGCTCGAGCCAGGTATCGCTCGACGAGCACCTGAAGCAGTTCGGAGACGTCGAATCCAAGGGGGATGTGCTGCCCGATCGGCTGCTGGCGAGCAAAGAGACGTCCACGCTCATCTGGCAGGCGCTCGACCGCCTTCCTTTCGACCAGCGGACGGCACTGATCCTTCGCGAGGTCGACGGCCTGCACTACGACGAGATTGCGTTCTCCCTCGGCGTCGCGATCGGCACCGTGAAGTCACGCCTCACGCGAGCGCGGCAGGCCCTCCGTGCCGAACTTCTGGGTCTACACGCATGACTCCCTACGTTGGCTGCGAGTACGCGCGCGAGCGCCTCGAGGGGCTCCTCGACAACGAGTTGTCTGTCGACGAACAGGTGCTGGTGGAAAGCCACGTTCGCTGGTGCCGGACCTGTGCCGATCGGATCGAGGACTTTCAGCTGATTGGGACCTCTATCCGGGTTGGCCCTCCCAGTGTGCCGACGTCGCAGGTGGATCCGGCGCTGAGCGCCGTCTACTCGCACGTCCTCATGCGAATGCGCGCCGAGCGCGATCAGGCGCTGGGTACGCGCATACGCGAGATGTTCACGGACATGCGTCTGCTGTGGCCTGCCATTGGCGCCACCATGGCCGTGCTGGTCTGCCTCAGCGTCGCTATTGGCGTGCTGAAGAGAACGACGAGTGAGCGTCCTGAATCACTGGCCACGCGTCTCGACGCGTTGTATCCGGGTTCCGAAGCCAATCCGCTGAGGCCCGACAACAACGCTCGCGTCGACCGTTACTTCGACAAGTATGTCGACAGCGACAGGGCGGGCGGAATCTCGATTCCGCGCGTGCTCAACGACGGGGCGTTTTTCGCCAGCATCGGCGATCAGGAAGCCATGTTCACCATGGCGACGGTAGTCAACCGTGAAGGACGCGTCACGAACGCCGCGTTGTTGAACTCCGAGCGGAGTGGCACGAACGCCGAGCGCACGCTTCACGCCGATGACCTCGAGGCTGTGCTCGATGCCGTGCGTCAGTCGCGATTCGCGCCCGCACAGACACCCATCGGTCGGACCGTTGCGGTCAACATGGTCTGGCTGATTGTCGTCACGACCGTGCAGCAAACACCCGAGGCCGCGCCTGCCGTGCAGCAGGCACCCGTGGTGGCGCGCACGCGGCGACTGCCTGCCGCCGATCCGGTTGCGCCATTGCCGGTTGGGCGTCAGTCGTCGCGGCCGAGCAGCTCACCGACGGCCTGACGCCGGTTCGCTGACTTCTCCTCGAGTACTCGCGGTATTGTTCAGGGCGTCCGTCGCGCGCAGCGTCACGCCCCTCGATACCGCGTCACCTTCCAGGACCAACTCGAACTGTTCGAACCGCGAGTCGGCGATGCCGTCCTTCGGGTAGACGGACTGCCATCTGTCACCGTCGAGCGAGTAGTCCACCTTCTGCACGGAGGAGTTCGCATCCCGGACGTCGAATGCGATCGTCGCTCGCCCGTTGTCGCGACGGACCGACGTCACCGTGATCGACGGGGGAACGTTGTCGATCGCGAAGGCGTTGCTCTCGCGCGCACCGGAGAGGGCAGTCGTCGTGGAGTTCGAGGGCGCGTCCGACGCCACGATTCTCACCGTATAGCGGCCGTTGGGAACCGAGGTGGTGTCCCACACGAGGATCTGCTGGCTCATGGCGCGCTTGAGAATCTTCCACGACGTCTCGCCTTCACGTCGGTAGAACACGTCGTAGCTCAGGTCATCGCCGTTGTCGTCCTCCGCCCGCCAGACGAACGTCATCAACCCCTTCTCGTACACGCGACGGCCGAGCGATGGCGATCCGCTTCCCGGCAGCTGATTCATACGCCTGTCGGGGAGATCGCCTTCGAAGCCGGCGATCTCCGGGTCGACAGGGAACGGACGCTGGAACACCGTTCCTGGCGGATGCACCGTGATCGAACTGACTCGCGGCCGGAGGTTTCTCGGCAGATACGCCGCCGTGACGGACGTGAGCAGCGGCGCCTCGCCCTTGCCGGCGCTGAGCGTCGCGCGCCACTGCAGGTAGCGTGCGCGCGGGCTCGTAATTGGACTACCTTCGCGGTCGCCGTAGACGGAACTCCAGTCGCTCCACGTCTCATCCGGCGTGCTCGTGTTTCCCGATCGGGTGGAGATCTCGAGCCGGCTGCCGGCCGGCGTGAGTGCTTCCCATTTGATCGTGCCCCAGAGCGCCACTGTCTGCGCGTCGCGCACGTCCGATGTATAGGTGCCTTTCTCGGCACGGGCAGCGGCCAGGCGCAGGAGCTTTCCTGGATTCGAGGTCGCGACCAGAACCCGCCCCTCGGACTGCGTGACCAGGCTGGTCACCTGCTGCGCGTTGGCGCGTGCGATCAGCGTGGGCTGGAGCGGGTCGCCCGAGAGACGAAAGATCTTTCCTGCGTTGCCCGTCGCGACGAGCAGTGCGCCGTCACTGTCCACGGCGACGTCATACGGCGTGTCGGTGCGGGATTCCCACAGCAGATCCCAGGCACCATCGGGGAGGATGCGGAACAGGGCACCCACCGGCGCGCCACTACCGCCACGCCCCTGGCCTGGTCCTCCTCCTTGCGGCGACGAGGTGACGACGGAATCGCCCACGGCAACGACGGTGATCTCCGTGGAAACGTTCGGCGTGAGCGACGGGGCCGGCGGAGGAGTCGCCGGTCCGGGCTGTGCTGCCCCGGGGGCTGAAGGCGCACGACCGCTGACGGCCGCCACGTAGATGTTGCCTCGACCGTCCACGCGCAGCATGCGGATCTCGTTGTAGCTCGAGTCGAGCAACACGAACGGCTTACCCGATGCATCGAGACGGAATACGCGCCCTGGCGATTCAGTGCCGGCGAGCAACTGGCCGTCGCGGTCGAAGGCCAGCGTCATCGCGTGCGTGGCTTTCGTGGCGTAGAAGGGCGCGCCCTTACCGTCGGGAGTGATCTTGTAGATGACGCCCTTGTCGCCGGTTGCCGCGAAGACGTTGCCGGCACGATCGACGGCGAGACTCCAGATGTAGCGATCGTCCGGATCGAAGAAAACCGAGCCGGTACCCTTGGCGTCGACGCGATAGATCTTCCCGTTCGGTGACGTGCCGACGTAGAGTCCGCCGCCCGGCGCCGGCGCGAGCGCGTGCACCTCGAGTTCCTCGGTGTCGAAGAAGACCGACCCTTTACCAGATGCGTCGACGCGATAGACCTGGCCCTCGTTTCCGCTGCCTGCGTAGACGGAGCCGTCTGGCGCCGTGATCACCGCCCACACGAACGGTGCGCTTGTTTCGTACATCGGCGCCGCCGTCGGTCCCAGCGTCAAGCGCCCGAATGAATCGATCGAGAGGTTCTCGATGTCACCGCGGAGGAACTCGGTCTCGGTCGACACTTCCCAGAAAGTCGGCGTCGATCCGTAGAGGGTGACGGTCGCGCCGAAGACAACTGCCGCGATGACAAGGCGAGATACCACGTTTTGACCTTTGACCTTTGACGCTTGACCTTTGGTTCTGACTACTCCTCGAGCGGGAGCGTCAGCGTCCTCGAACCTGTGACGGCGTAGCCCGCCGTGATTTCCCAATCGCCGACGAGCGCGCTCTGCAGGGGCCGGAAGCTGCCGCCGTTGCGATCCGATTCCATGACGGCGAGCACTGAGGAGGGCAGCGCTGCGAGCGGTTCACCCTTGACGACCGCTCCGCCGTCGCGTGTGACGAGGCGGACGTAGAGCTTGTTGTTCCTGCGCGCGCCGTTCAGGACGCGAATCATCTGCGGCACACCGGTGGCCTGCAGCGGCTGAACCTGAAGCTCGCGTGCCTCGAACTGCGACAACCGCGCGGCATCGGCCACCATGATCGCTACGCTTCCGCGCGCGTTCGCCGGAATCTGAACCGGGATCGATCGCGTGACCTCGTCTCCGCGATAGCTGCGCAGCAGGATGCGCAGATCGACCGTCGAGCCGGGTTTGGTTCGCGTGCCGTCGATCCACACGCGTTCGATGGTCGCGCTGCGCGGCGTCTCGCTGCCTTCGATCTCGAGGTCCAGCCCCTCGAACTCGACGTCTTCGAAGGCGTTGCGCAGCAGCACGTTGAGCGGCGCGACGACTGACGCGGCGGTAAAGTTCGATGGCTGGTCGCCGGTGAACAGGTCCTCGAATGTGACGTCGTTGTGATTCTTGATGCGCGCCGCGCCGCGCAGCGAATAGGTGCCCACGCCGTTCTGCCGCTCGTACGATGTGAGCGTGTTCAGGATCGCCACGTAGGCGAGCAGCGGGGTGAAGAGCTGATCCTTGACGATGCCGATCGAGAACTTCTTCCGGGTGCCGCGCTCGGAGTTCAGCGTCAGCGAGATCGGAATCATCGACGGTCCTGGCCCGAGTGTTCCTGCGATCGTGGTGGCGCGATCCTGCTGGACGATGCCGATGACGTCGCCCGTGCTGGCAATCTTCATCGAGTTCGCCAGGCTGGGGAGGACGGTGATCACGTGTGCGCGTGTCATCGGGAACTGCGTTGGACCGAGGCCGAAAAATGGATGACCGAAGGCATAGACACGGTTGCCGTCGACCTCCGTCACCGTACCGGTCGCGCCGACCTCGAAGTCGCCATTCATCAGGGCGACCCCAACCGGATCGCCCGGCCGTAACGGTGCGTTCGAAGAGTTCGTGGGTGCGGACGCTATTGATGACTGCGAACCCAGCTGAGCGGCACCGGCCATGATCGGGGTGAAGCCGAACTCCCTGAACGCGGAGACGAGTGGAGCGAGCCCGCGCGCGTCGAATCCCGAGAAATTGATCGGCGTCGCAATCGGCCGCAGCAGCGTGGCGATCCCGGCATTGACCGAGCCACCGCTGACTCGCACATCGTTCGGACTGTCGGCGAACGGCCGGACCCACGAGAACGCCTGACGCAACGATTCACGCAGACCTTCCTGCGTGACCGGCAAGGTCAGCTCGGCGCGGGCGACCTGCGCCCGCCGCTGGCCGGGGAGCGTGGCGTCCGAGATCATCTCGTCGATCGGTGTGATGCCCGCGATTGGCTCCTTCGAGAAGTCCCCGAGCGAATACGACACGGCGCCGACGAGTCGACCGTCGATGTAGACAGGGCTGCCGCTCATGCCGGCGATCACGCCCGTGTTCGCGAGCGGTCCCCCTTCGAGGCGTGCCAGAATCAGATCGCGGCGTGGCCCGATGCTGTTGTGCAGGACGCCGAGGATGTGTGCCTTGAACTCCTCGAGTTGATCGCCCTGAAACACCGTGCGGCCGATGGCCACCATGCCGGGTTTGAGCTCGCTGACAGGGAACGTCTTCGACTGCGCGGGCAGCCCGACAACCACTGCCGACAAGACGGCGACGACAACGACGAACGTTCGGATGTACATCGGGAGACTCTGGGTTGATGATACGGGTAAACCCATGAAATTCCTAGGGTCTCAGCGACTTTGGTTGACAGACCTTCTGCCCCTGGGTTACTGTCCCTCCACGAGTTCAGACGTCATGTCGCGTATCTTTAGCCGGTTCGTGCCCACCTTTACCAGTGGTTACTGGTGGTGGCACAGATCTGCAGCTGAAGGGACCGCCGGCGTCTAAGACGATTCCAGTATCCAAGACCAGAGCCCCTTCAGCCACAGGCTGCGGGGGCTTTTTTTTTGCCCGATGACGCCACTCTGCGAGACCGTGACCGGCCGATCGATGGCCGAACTCCTTGCCGCCCGCGATGCCGCGGTGACCGGGACCATGGTCGAACTGCGCCTCGACGGTGTCGCCAATCTCGACGTCGCTCGCGCGCTGTCCGGGCGACGCCTGCCGGCCGTGGTCACCTGCCGAGCGATGTGGGAGGGCGGGAACTTCGATGGCAGCGAGGAAGAGCGGCGCGCGATTCTGACGGCCGCGCTCAACCTCGGCGCTGAGTACGTGGACGTTGAATGGCGCGCCATCGAGGGATTCACGACCGGCGTTGCGTTTCGCGACCTCGTCAAGCAGAGCCCGGAACGAATCGTCGTGTCGTCGCACGATTTCGACGGTGTCCCTTCCGATCTCGAGTGGCGCGCCCGAGCCATGCGGGCGACGGGGGCCGGCACGATCAAGATCGCTGTCCTGGTCACTCGAGTCAGTCAGACGCTCGGCTTGAAGGCGATCGCGAAAGACGGCCCGGCGGTCGTCATCGGGATGGGTGAGCTGGGTGTGGCGTCGCGCCTGTTGGCGGGCCGCTTCGGATCGCGCTGGACGTACGCAGGCAATGGTCTCGCCCCCGGGCAGATCCCTGCGCGTCAGATGATCGCGGACTACGGCTTCTGCACTGTGACTGATTCGACGCGCATCTTCGGCGTTGTCAGCACCAATGCGCTGCATTCGCTCTCGCCAGTGATGCACAACGCGGCTTTTCAGGCCGCGGGAATCGATGCGGTGTACGTGCCGCTGACCGTGCACGACTTCGCCGACTTCGTCTCCTTCGCCGACGGGATGGGCATCGAAGGTGCCAGCGTCACGATTCCGTTCAAGCTCGATGCGTTGCGTGCGGCCCGGTCGAGCGACCAGTTGACGCAGCAGGTCGGCGCGGCCAACACGCTCCGAAAGAGGGGCGATGTCTGGGAGGCAACCAACACCGATGTCGAGGGCTTTGTGCAGCCGCTCACGTCGGCGTGGGACGGCCCGCTCGACGGGGCGCGAGTGTCGGTGATCGGGGCTGGTGGTGCGGCGCGAGCCGTCATTGTGGCACTGGCGTCGCGGGGCGCAGGCGTCACGGTGCACGCCAGGCGGGAGGAGCAGGCGCAGAGGCTGGCCGCCGACTTCAAGGTCGCGTCCGGCCCGTATCCACCTGAATCAGGATCGTGGGACATTCTCGTGAACTGCACACCGCTCGGCGGCGCGGCGCGCAGGTCGGAGTCGCCGATGCCATCTGACCTCCTGAGCGGACGGCTGGTGTACGACCTGAACTACGGACCGGGCGAGGCACCGCTACTGCGCGATGCCCGTGCCGCGGGCCTGGCGGCGCTCGACGGTCTGGCGATGCTCGTTGCGCAGGCCGAGCGACAGTTCGAGTGGTGGACGGGGCAGAAGCCTGCCCGTGGAGTAATGGAGGCCGCGGCGCGCCGCCGCCTCGCGGTGTGAAAACCTGTGAAAGGGTCAGACCCCTTGAGTAACGCGTTATCAAGGGGTCTGACCCCAGAGCGTAACAGCGTATGCATATAACGTCGTTCGAGGAATTCAAGGAGCTGGCGCAGCGGGGAACATTCGTGCCGGTCTACAAGGAGATCGTCGCGGACATGCTGACGCCGGTCTCTGCGTTCCTGAAGGTCGCCGAGCACTCCGACTACGCGTTCCTGCTGGAGTCGGTCGAGGGTGGCGAGCAGGTCGGCCGCTACTCGTTCCTCGGCAAGGATCCATTCCTCATTCTGAGGTCACGTGGCGGCAAGACCACGGTCGATCGCATGGGTGAAGCGACCGAGAGCGAGAAGCCGTTCATCGCGACGGTGCGCGAGTTGATGGCGGGCTTC
>JAICEG010000069.1 GCA_025924295.1 Vicinamibacteria bacterium | reverse complement strand
ATCGTGCGCTGATCGGCGCCGACGCGCCACCCACTCACCCGATGCCCGAAGGGCACGAGATCGCGATCACGGATGCCTGCAAACGCGACGTTGGCGTAGTGGTCCAAGAACCGAACGAGTTTCCCCGGGATCACGATGTGACAGGCTATGCAATCCGTTCCACAGCGGTCAAGCGGAGTGACGATTTGTCGTTGGCCGGAGCCGCGCATTTCTCAGGTGAGCCGTGGGCTATACTCGCCGACAGAATCCCGACAGCCACACGCTGCCCGTCGGGCCACGGCATCGTCGTTCAACGTGACGCGAGTGCACCATCATGGACGACCAGCGATGGAAGCAGATCGAGGGCGTCTACCTCGCCGCACTCGATGCGCCCGACCGAGTCGCCCTTCTCGCCGAGGCGTGCCAGCAGGACCCTGAGCTGTTCAGGGTCGTCGAGCGCCTCCTGAAGGAAGATCCTTCCACCATCAGCGTGTTCGGTCGTCTCACTCTGCACGGACTCGACGCACCGGCGAAGGTCCCGCAGCTCTCGCCCGACACCGAGCTCGGTCTCTACCGGATCGTCGAGCTCCTCGGGTCGGGTGGAAGCTCTCACGTCTACAAGGCGTACGATACGCGTCTCGATCGTCACGTGGCGTTGAAGGTCTTTGACGGAACACGAGTGACGGACGCGATTCGTGCGCGTTTCGTACGCGAATCGCGGGCCGCTGCGTCGTTGAATCATCCGAACATCGCAACCGTCTACGACGTCGGCGAAGCCAACGGCTTCTGGTTCATCGCGATGGAGTTCATCGACGGCGTGACGCTGCGCGCCACGTTCGACGACCCGGCGAGCTCTCTCAGACAACGTCTCGAGTACCTCGCACAGGCGGCGAGCGGGCTGGCACGCGCACACGCCCACGGCATCGCACACTGCGACCTCAAGCCCGAGAACATGATGGTCACGAGCGATGGACTCGTGAAGGTCCTCGACTTCGGTCTCGCGCGGTTGACCGGATCAACGGATGAAACCGGGCCGCGCTTCGAGGGGACGGTTGGCTACATGTCGCCGGAACAGGTGACCGGCGCGCCCATCAACGTCAGCTCTGATGTTTTCTCCTTCGGGTGCATCCTGTTTGAGGCTGCGACCAGCCGCGTCCCGTTCCCTGACGCGCCGCGATGGATCGATCAGTTGATTCACGCACGAGCCCCGCGGGTCGAGACGTTGACGTCTGGAGTACCTGCGGGACTGGCGGATCTCGTCGACGACTGCCTGGAGAAACGCGCCGCCGAGCGACTGCCGTCGCTCGAGGACGTGAGCCTTCGACTGCAGGCAATTCTCAAGCCCGGCCCTTCACGCCTTGGCGTGCGAGCGCTTGCCGCCGTCGTGCTCGCGTTGTTGACGCTCTCTGCCGTCGCCTATTGGCAGTGGCCGACTTCGCCTCTCGCTGGCTCCGTCGCGGTCATTCCTTTTGTCACGGCAGAGGCGACAGGAGACAGCCGACGACTTGCTGACGGGCTCAGCGAGGGCATCATCCATGCGCTCACCCTGCTGCCCGACCTCAAAGTGATCGCGAGCACCTCCAGTTTTCGCTTCGGCGGCGACTCCCTCGACATCGCCGACGTGGCGCGTACGCTCGGTGTGCAGACACTGGTCACCGGCCGGCTCGTCAGCGCGAACGGGCAACTGAGGATCCGTATCGAGCTTGTCAGCGGCAGCGACGAAACCGTGATGTGGGCCGCAGATTTCACGCCCAGCCTTCAGAACATTGCCGACGTCGAGTCCCGGATCGCCCTCGAGATCGCGCGCCGCGTCCGCTCCGAGCTGACACCTGCAGATCAGCGCCGCCTGAACAAAGCCGTCCATCCGAATGCCGAAGCCTATTCGCTGCTGCTCCGGGGCCGCTACGAGATGTCGCTGTATACGCCCGAGAGCGGACAGCGGGCGGCGAGCTACTTCGAACAAGCGCTCGGAATCGATCCTTCGTACGCACTCGCGAACGCCGAGCTCGCAAACGCCTATCGCTTTCTTGCCACATCCGGAAGCCTCAAACCGGATGAGGCCCTTCAGCGCGGCGAGCAGGCAGCGTTGAAAGCGGTGGCGATGGACGACGAACTGCCGGAGGGGCACGCGGCCCTTGCCGGCATCCAACGCGACCGATGGCAATGGGCGAACGCGGAGCGCGAATATCGTCGCGCGATCGCGCTCAGCCCCAGCTTCGGGCCGGCGCGTCAGGCGCTGGCGATCGCCTTGACCCTCACTCGCAACGACGAGGCCGCGCTCGTCGAGATCATGCGAGCGCGGGAGCTCGATCCGGTGGGACTTCCCGGCGCTGTGGAATCGGCCGCGGTCTTCTACAACCTGCGGCTCTACGATCGCGCGCTGGCAACCCTGCAGGAAGCGGCCAATCTCGACGGTCGCGCAGGCGTGTTGTGGAGATGGAACGGGATCGTGAGCGGAGGCAAAGGTGACTACGCCACTGCAGCAGCCGCTTTCGAAAGGGCGATCGCACTGGGAGACCGCTCAGCGGCGACACGCTGCTACTACATACACGCGCTCGCACGAGCGGGTCGAGACACGGACGCTCTGCGCGAGTTGAGCATGCTGGAGCGCGAGACGGCGGTCGTCGCGCCATCGTTCCTCGCGATCGCATACCTTGGGATCGGCGATCGAGAGCGTGCGATCGCGCAACTTCAGGCTGGGTATGCCGCGCGCGATCCTCTTCTCCAGTACATCGTCGTCGAATCCTATCTCGATGCCCTGATGGACGACCCGCGCTTCGTACAAATAGTGGATGGCATGGGCCTGCCTCAGCCTCGCCGATCGTGATCGGCTCGACGCATCACGCCTGTTTCAAAGGGTCAGCCTGGTGCGGAAGCGGCTCGAGTTCGTGTTTGAGCCACGCCTTGGCCAGCCGCCAATCGCGCTTGACCGTTTCCTCGGAAACACCGAGTTCGGCGGCAGCCTCCTCGACGCTCAGTCCCATGAATACGCGGAGCTCGACGACCCGCGCCTTACGCGGGTCGAACGCCTGCAGCCTCCGCAGGGCCTCGTCCACCCACAGTAGATCGCCGGCTGGATGACCCTCCTTTGATTCAGCCTGGTCGAGAGGCACGGGCTCTACGCCGAGGCCACGTTTCTGGCTGTCCCGAGCACGCGCAGCATCGACGAGGATTCGTCGCATCAGGCGTGCCGCGACCGCGAAGAAGTGGGCGCGATCCTCCCATTGGATTTGTTTGAGCTCCAGAAGGCGAAGATACGCTTCGCTCACCAGTGCGGTGGCCTGCAGCGTGTGACCGTGGCGCTCGCTTCGCATGTGCAGACGCGCGAGCTGACGCAGTTCGCGATGCACCAGCGCCATCAGGATCTTCAGCGCCTCCTCATCACCAGTACTCCATTCGTGGAGGAGCCGCGTGATGTGCGTCGTCATGGGATGCCAATTATAGGCAGTATTTTCGGCCCTTTTTGACCCTTTACCCCTGCGGAGTCCGTTTTACGCCTATATGAGTGTGGGGCTGTTGTCCCATCTTCGAGGAGGCTGTCATGGATCAAGGGTCGAACGAGTCTGGACCGGTAGAAGGACCTTCGGTCGAGGCCCTCGTGCAACAGTACCTGCCATCGGTCCAGAAGTGGGCACACGGCAGATTGCCGCAAGCGGCGCGGCGAGAATTCGATACGCAGGACCTGGTTCAGGAGGCGGCGCTTCGGTTACTCAGGCGCGGTCGCCGGTTCGAGCTACGACACGCATTTGCGGTACAGGCCTATATGCGCCAGACGGTGCTGAACCTGGCCCGCGATCAGGGGCGCCGGCTCGCACATTCGGAGATGGTGGAACTCCCCGAAGAACTCCCCTGCCCGGACACGGGCCCGCTGGAGTTCGCGATCAGCCAGGAGCGCCGTGCTCATTACGAAAAGGCTCTCAGAAGCCTCACACCGAGGGATCGCGGGCTCCTCGTCGCGCGGATCGAAAAAGGAATGAAGACCAGCGACATTGCGTACGCGTTCGGCCTGCCTTCGCCAGACGCGGCGCGAATGGCGGTGGTCCGTGCGTTCAAACGATTGATGGACAAGCTCAGCAGTTGAAGTCAGTCTTGAGCACCTCGCGAGAAAACCGCATCACGTGGGGTCGAACCCGGCTCGTTCGCTCGAACCGATTCTCACGTTAGGAGAGGCAATGGCCAAAGTCCGACTCGCGGCAGCTGTCGTGGCTAGGTTCGAACTGCCCTGAAGCGAACCGGCGGAATGAAGGAGGTTTGCAATGTCGACGAGCATTGGACTCGATGAACTCGTGAAGTCCGCCAGCACTCTCACGAGCGCTCCAGTCCCGAAGGTGCCGGCCTGGGAGAAGCGGCTTGCCGATGTCCTGTGGGTCAACTCTGTGGCAATTTCAAACGATGGCAATCGCGTGGTGGGCGCCACGTTTCTGCACGACTACCGTCAGGGGTCGAGCAAGTTCTTTCCGACTGTGCTGGCCCGGTTTGGCGTGTACTGCTTCGATGGCGACCCGCCGAAGGACGCAGCCGGTTTTCGAGTCGCCAAGTGGGTCGATGAGTACGACGGCTGGAGCGGGATCTACGGAGTCGCGCTCTCCGGTGACGGTGCGATCGCTGCTGCGGGAGGATGGCTCGAAAAGAACGGGAGTGCCGTTCGTGGCGTGGTCCGCGCCTACAACGCAGCGGACGGCAAGAAGCTCCTGGACTACACCGACTTCACGCAGCGAATGAGCTGGTGCACGCTCTCGAAGGACGGATCGGTCCTGGCGGCCGTGGCCGACGATGTATACGTGTTCGTGCGAGACGGAAGAGCATTCAATCCCATTCCACAACGGCTCGGCGTTGGCGGTCTGGCGAACCGCTACGTCACCGGCGTTGCGCTCCACCCTGATGGGACCTGGCTGGCGGCCTGCGACCAGGCCGGGCACGTGTTCATGGCAACGATAGAGAAAGGGGTTCTCGGTCGCCCAATCACCTGGACGGCGCCGAACAACGTGGAGATCCCATTTCTTTCAGTCGCCATCGCGGCAAAGGCGAAGGCCTTCGTCGCCGGCGGTGGCAACTCTGTATTCCATTTCACGTTCGATGGGATGCGGCAGGGCGTCGCGCCCACGGTATATGACACCACGGTCAATCAGGACCCGAGCACGATTCTGCAAGACAAGGCGTCCGGCAAGCCACAAGAGAACATTCGTTGGGTCGCCATTTCCGATGACGGCGCATTGTTTGCGACCGTCGCAAACCGCCTCACGGGCGACAAGTCCACTGGCCTGCTCCTGGCATTCACTCCGAAACAGTTGACGCCGTATTGGACCCGGCCACTCGAAAGCAGCCCGAACTCCACGAGCATCGATGGCGCGGGAAAGTTCGTCACCGCGAGCGATGGATACCCGACAGGAAAACAGGCGAAGTTCTACTTGTTCGACGCCAACGGAAACAAGCAGTGGGACTACACCACCTGCAACATGAACTGGCCGATGGTGATCAGCGCTGATGCGGGCGCCATCGCAGCTGGGAGCGACGACGGTTCCCTGTACTACTTCAAGCCGTGATCGCACCGCCGCCTCGCACGAGTCGCTGAACGCGGGAATCGGGATCGTGCACCCCCGATTCCCGCGCAGCGACTGTGCTGTCACGCGAGGCTTCGACGCCGCACAGTCTCAACGCCCCGCGCGAAACGTCCGGCCGTAGTAGACGCGCCAGTACTCCCCGGCGCCGCGCGCGACCCCATTCAACCAGCGTGCATCGGTGCGGAAGCCCCAGTTCTCGGTCAGCGGGATCTCAATGCCTCCACCGGCGTTCAGTGTAAACGTCGTCTGCTGCAGAAACATAGGGCGATCCGTCGGCACTTCCAACAAAGTCTGGTTCGGAGCCAGGCCGACACCGCCTGCGACATAGGGTGTGACTCTCGCAAACTTCGGCAGGCTGAACAACACGCCCGCTGAGGCGCTCAGATCACTGGGCGTCGGCCGGAATCCAATCTCGCTTTCGACGCTCAGAGTTCGGGTCAATGGGAACGTGACTGCTGCACCCATACTGGACGAAGGATACGAACCGAAGGACGCAAACGTGGTCACCTCAACCGGTCCGACAGCCTGGTTCTCCGTCGATTGCGCCGCAGCTGGTTGGGCCGCACTCAAGCCCAATAGCACCACACCCGGAATCAGTGTTTGCATTCTCATGTTGCCTTAGACGAGTGACGCCTCGGGCCGGTCTGACGTCATTTCAAGATCGAAATGTGCCGCTGACAATCGGCGAGACGCTCGCCCTCGTACTTACAAAGTCATCCCGCCACCTCCTCCTTTCGTAATCGACGGGGACGCGCCAGCGTCTGCCGATTCACGAAACTCTCCTGGACTGCACGTGGCCTTGATCTTGCCGCGCCCCGGGCTGCGCTCGTCCCTCACGGATTCACAACGATGTCAGACACGCACACGCTGGTCACACGACGGCAGTTCTGCGCAGGCGCCTGCCAGATGGCATCCTGCGCCACCCTTGCAACGCTCGCCAGCGCCTGCAGCGGCGACGACGGATCTCCCACATCGCCGAGCGGCGGCGGGGGCGGGACTTCGCCGCTTCCTGTCGTGAGCGGTCAGTTCACGAACTCACGGGTACAGGTGGCGACATCCGGATCCGCGCTGGCCAACGTCGACGGCACCGCACTCGTCGAGTCCGTCGCCGGCGTCTTCCTCGTCGCCCGAACGAGCACGAGCACGTTCGTCGCCATCGACGCGACCTGCACGCACGAGGGGTGCCGGGTGAGCAGCGTGAGCGGCGCGACCTATGTCTGCCCGTGCCATGGCTCTCGATACAACCGCAACGGTCAGGTGGTACAGGGCCCGGCGCGGGCATCGCTGCGCCAGTACACCACCACCTTCGCAAACGACGTCCTGACAATCGCGGTCTGAGTCGTATGGCGACAGTCAACCCTGAAATCGACCATCTCCTGCGTCGCGCAGGGTTCGGCGTCAGCGCCGCGGACGCCGACATCTATCGCGACATGTCGCACGCACGAGCCGTCGACTATCTCGTCGACTACGAAGGCCGGCCCGACGATGTGGATGAACGCATCGGGCGTCCCGACCATGCACTGGTAGCGACGAAGGATCTCTTCGCACCCGACATCGACATCGACGATGCACGGCAACGCTGGATCTTCCGCATGATCCATACGCGTCGCCCGCTGCAGGAAAAGATGGCGATGTTCTGGCACAACCACTTCGCCACCGCCTACACCAAGCTGGCGGTCGACTCCGGCGAACGGCAGGCGGCCAAGATGCTCGCGCACAAGCCGGGCACGCTGCGTGGTCCACAGGGTCAGATCGAGCTCTTCCGCCAGTACGCGATGGGCAACTTCCGCGACCTGCTGATTCACGTCGCGCAGGACCCGGCAATGCTCATCTGGCTCGACGGCAAGAGCAACTTCAAGGCGCGACCGCAGGAGAACTTCGGCCGCGAAATCATCGAGCTCTTCACGATCGGCGTCGACAACTACATCGAGTCGGACGTGTACGCAGCCGCGCGCGTGTTCACGGGCTGGAACCTGCGTGGATCCGACGACTACCGGAAGGACGAATACGGCGATCTGAACGCCTACCAGGAATTCGTCTACAACGCCGATCAGCACGACACCGGCGACAAGACGTTCTCGTTCCCGATCTACAGCAGTGGCAGCCGGACGATCGCCTCGCGCAGCGAATCAGCGGGCATGCAGGACGGCATCGACCTGATCACGGCGCTCGCCGTGCACCCGGAGACGGGCCGTCGCCTCGCACGGAAGTTCTGGAACTTCTTCATCAGCGAGATTCACTCTCCCGATCCGGCGTTCGTCGAAAGCGTTTCGGCCGTCTACCTGCAAAGCCGGACCGAGATCCGGCCGGTCATCAGGTACATCCTGACCTCGCCCTGGTTCACCAGCTCCGCGATGCACTTCGCGCGCTACTCCTGGCCGGCCGAGTACGTCGTTCGATCGATCAGAGAAGTGGGCTGGCAGAACTTCTCCATCGACAGGGCGCGATCGCCCCTGGCGGCGATGGGCCAGCAATTGTACGAGCCACCCAATGTCGGTGGATGGCCGATCGGCGCCTCCTGGTTCTCGACCGGGACGATGCTGGCGCGAACGAACTTCGCCGCGACGCTCGCGACCAGCCAGAAGCCGTTCCTGGCTGCATCGCTGGTGGGCGAGAGCGAGACACCGCAGGACCTGGTGGACGCGATGCTCCAGCGCATGACGCCCGCGCCGCTCGACTCGGGCCCGCGGCAGGCGCTCATGTCGTACCTCGCCGCCGCCGGATCGTGGACCGGCACAGGCGAACAACTGAACACGCGGGCCGCGGGTCTTGCACGTCTCCTCGCCGGCTCCGCCGAGTATCAACTCGTTTAGACGCGCATATGGATATCTCTCGACGACTATTCATCCGCAACGGCGTCGCGACGGTCTCGTTCGGAATAGCCGCGCCTTCGTTCCTCACCGCGATTGCCGAGGCACAAAGCGTTCGGACACGCAACCTCGTCGTCGTCTACCTTGGCGGCGGCAACGATGCGTTGAACACGCTCGTGTCCTATCGCGACCCGGCGTACTACAGTCGCAGGCCATCGATTGCCGTGCCGGCCGGCCAGGTGCTGCAGGTCGGCAGCGACTCCGCCGGCCAGGCGCTCGGTCTGCATCCACGCCTCGGTGGTCTTCTGAACATCTTCAACGAAGGGCGACTCGCGCTCGTCCAGCGCACGGGCTACGCGAACTCGAGTCGATCGCATTTCGAGGCGACCGACATCTGGGGAACTGCCAACCCGCAGGCATCGACCGGTTCGGGCTGGCTCGGTCGCTATCTCGATGCGCTGCCTCGGCCACTGGATGCGCTCGCGGCATGGAATACGACCGCCGAGACCCCGCGCGCGCTGATCTCCGGAACCAGCGGTGTGCCGGCGATTCCGAACGCGAGCACGTACTCGTTTGCGAGTCCGAACCGCGGTGCCGCCGCAGCGCAGGAGCGTGCCGCGGCGCAGATCATGGCGAGCAATCCCGCGAGCGGGCGGCCGCACCTGGCGTTCGTGAACAGCACCGCGCGCGGAGCCATCGAGACCCTCGATCGCGTGGCGCTCGCAACGTCCTATACGCCGACTGTCGCATATCCGGATGGTGGTTTCGCTGATGCGCTGCAAACCGTGGCAGGCGCAATCGTGCGCGGCATCGGCTCGCGTGTGTTCTGGCTGCAGACCGGCGGCTACGACACGCATGCCGGGCAGGGCGGGGGCGGCGGGGGCGACTACGCGAGCCTGATGGGCACGCTGGGAGACGGATTGTCGGCGTTCTATGTCGACATACGCAACCAGGGTCTCGCCGGCGATACGACCGTGATCGTCTTCTCCGAGTTCGGCCGGCGCATCTCCGAGAACGGCAGCGCGGGCACCGACCACGGTGCCGCGGGCTTGATGATGGTGCTCGGTGGGTCGGTGCGCGGTGGTATTCACGGCACAGCGGCGGCGCTCTCGCCCGGCCATCCCACGCTCGAGAACAGCTCCGGCGACGTGCGCTACGAGACCGACTTCCGATCCGTGTACGCCAGGTTGCTCGATCAGTGGTTGGGCGTGAACTCGGTGCCGATTCTCGGCGGTGACTTTCGTGCCGGCGCGCCGGCCATCTTCTAGGTGAAACACATGAATCGCATTGCTCTGACCGCCATCGTCTGGTTGACGCTGCCTGGTGCGGCGTTGGCGCAGACCACCACGACGAAGCCAGCCACACCGGCGCCTGCTCCTGTTTCTGAGGATGGACCCGCACGCGCGACTGTCACACCGGCCCCGGAGTCAGCACCGGTGAGCGCGGCGGCGGCGGCCGCGGCCGCGGCGCAAGCACCCGATCGGACGACACCGCTCAGCAGCAGCTATCCTTCAGTGACGTTCGGGATCCTGACGTTCCTGCAGTATCAGGCGCAGCTGCACGAATCGAACGGCTACAACGCGTTCGACGTCACGCGCGGTTATCTGAACATCAACGCCCAGCTTTCGGATCGCATCCGCGTCCGCTTCACGCCGGACGTGCGGCCGACGACCGATGCCAGCCTCAATCAGAACCTCGCGCTGCGACTCGAGTATGCGTCGCTCGATGTGCAGGCGACTGACACCATCGCGATCATGTTCGGCTTGCACGAGATGCCCTGGCTCGCCTTCGAGGAAACCGTCAACCGCTATCGCGTGATCGGGCCGTTCTTCTCGGAACGCCTCGGATTGATTCCAGGCACGACGGACCTCGGCGTCAGCGCCAAGTACAGCAGGGAGCGCAGCGAGTTCCACGTCGGCGTGTACAACGGCGAGGGTCAGGGGCGCGCCGAGATCGACAAGTACAAGAGCATCGACGGCCGCGCGACGTTCCGCCCATTCTCGGAGGACAGCGAGCTCGGCAAGGTCACCGTCTCGGGCTTCTACCAGTACGGGTGGTACGCGCGCGATCGACCACGCAACGTCGCAATCGGGATGGGCAGCTACGAAACCGACAACATCGTCCTCACCGCGCAGTATCTGTCGGCGACCGACAACCCATTCGTCGCGGTGGACATCGAGCGCCGCGGCTTCTCGTTCTTCGGTGAAGGCCGCCAGGGTCCGACTGGCTGGTCGGTCATCGGTGGTCTCGATTTCCTCGACCCGGACGGCTCGAACGACAGCGACTCGCAGCGGCGCATGGTCATCGGCGGCGCGCACTGGAGCCAGATCTCGCGCGCACGGCTGGGTGTCGTGGTCTCGCTCGAGCAGAGCGTTCAGACGTCGAACTCGCAACTGCTCGAGCGCCGACTGCTCGGGCAGACGCATATCGAGTTCTAACGAAGAACGAAGAACGAAGAACGAAGGACGAAGAACGAAGAACGAAGGACGAAGAACCAGAGAGCGGAATCCACCCAATGGTAGGATTCCGCCGCGATGACACAGGACGACACCGCAAGACTCGACGAGCCCACCGGCCCACCGCAACACGCAGCGACACCCACGCAGCCGGCGCTCGTCACCACCCCGCATCACGGCAAATCGATCCTGATGATCGGACTCGAGGTGCTGCTGATCAGCGGCGGCGTGTTCCTCGGGCTGATGGGCGAACAGTGGCGCGAGCGGACCGAACAGCGTGAGCTCGCCAACGACGCACTCCGGCGCTTTCGCACCGAGATCCGAACCAACCGCAACGCCGTCGCGGCCAAGGTGGACTATCACGCCACGCTGGAAAAGCAGGTTCGGGCGTACTTCGACACCAAAGGGGCCGCCAGCATAAACATGTCGCAAGGCCTCGGTCCCGTCTTCTTCGAACAGGCGGCGTGGGACCTGGCCATCGCGACGCAGGCGCTGGCATACATGGACGCGGACCTCTCCTTTGCGCTCTCGCGCGTCTACACCCTTCAACAGGGTTACGCCAGCCACCAGGCGACCGTCGCACCGACCATCATCTTCGGACGCTCGCCCACGCAGGATCCTGCGGCGTTCTGGCGCCCTGTGCTCTGGTACCTGGGAGACCTCCGCTTCTTCGATCCGGAGATCCTCAAGGCGTACGAGGAGGTCCTTCCTCGGATCGATCGCGCGCTCGGCGGATCGTCTGGAGCGCAGTAAGTCCACATACCAAACACTTGGAATTGCGTTCGCGTGCGAGATCGTCTACACCTACGCCGCTGACTGTCAGCTTCATCGACAGATCAATCGGGACCGAGCCAGCGCGTACTCCATCGGCGGGACTCTTCGTGCGGAAACA
This sequence comes from Vicinamibacteria bacterium, assembly GCA_025924295.1. GTDB lineage: Bacteria > Acidobacteriota > Vicinamibacteria > Vicinamibacterales > UBA2999 > Gp6-AA40. The sequence continues at coordinate 3,683 of JAICEG010000069.1, read as the reverse complement.
GCGCAGCAGGAGGCCGGATCATGGGCGCTTTGCGGCATCTGGGCTGGTCGTTAGTGTGCGTGTTGGCCGCTACCCCGGCCGTAGCGCAACAGAACGCAAGTATCAGCGGTACGGTGACCGATTCGACCGGCGGAGTACTGCCGGGCGTCACCGTCGAAGCCAGTAGCCCGGTGTTGATCGGGAAGGCCCGCATCGGTGTGTCAGAGGGAAACGGCCGCTACCAGCTTCTCGATCTTCAGCCCGGCACCTACAGAATCACATTCACCCTTCCTGGCTTCTCGGTGGTGCAGCGCGACGGCATCACTCTCACCGCAGGTTTTGCCGCCTCGGTGAACGTCGAGCTGGCAACCGGGACGCTCACGGAAACGATCACCGTGTCGGGCTCGAGCCCGATGGTTGACGTCCGCAACGTCGCACAGACGCAGGTGCTCACGCGCGACGTGCTCGACGCGACGCCGACCGCGCGTGTCATCGGCAGCCTGATGACGCTGGTGCCGGGCGTGACGATCACGACCGCAGGGGGGCCGAACGTGGACGCAGGCGGCACCGCCGGTTATACGTACGCGGCGGCACAGATTCACGGGAGCAGCCAGTACGACCAGACGATCGGCACCTATGGCATCCCGATGACCCTCATCGACAACATCGGCAAGTCGCGCATCAATCTTCCCGACGGCACCGTGCAGGAATACGACATGCGCTACTCGTCGCTGCCGGCCGAACTCGCGTACGGCGGGTTCACCGTCAACGCCATTCCCAAGGTCGGTGGCAATTCGTACAGCGGATCGATCTTCCTGACCGGCACCGGCAGCGCGCTCCAGGCCAGCAACCTCGACGATGAACTTCGCGCGCAGGGACTGACGGCGGAAGCCAAGGTCAAGGACATGGTCGATTTCAACCCGGTCTTCGGTGGCCCGATCGCCCGGGACAAGATCTGGTTCTTCGGAGGATTCCGCTACCAGTACACCGACAGCTACATCGGCGGAATGTGGTACGACAAGAACCCGTCTGACTGGATCTACGAAGCGGATCTCGATCGGCCGGCGAACGCGGATCAATTGAGCTACGACTTCAACGTCAACACCACATGGCAGGCATCACCGAAGGACCGTATCAACGTCCTGTTGATGCGCAACGTGACGCACTGGTATCACTCGTCCGTCACCGGCACCGTGGCGCCCGAAGCGGGCCAGCAGTGGTACGCACCGGGACACGTCGAGCTCGTGAAGTGGACCTCCACGCGCTCCAACCGTCTGCTCCTGGATGTCACTGGGTCGCGCTACTTCCATGACTTCGTCCGCGATCCCACCGACACGTCCACGAGGTCGCAGGTCGTGGACCAGGGATCGGGCATTACGTTCGGCGGACTCGCCACCTCCGCGTACACCGGGCAGCTGGTCTACACCACGCGCGCCTCTCTCACCTACAGCACCAGCACGCACAACCTGAAGGTCGGATGGGACTGGGCGGCGCAGATCAAGCCTGATGACTACATGACGTTCTCGATGCCGGGCACGCGTGAACAGTGCGGCACGACCGGCGCGCCACGCACTGATTGCATGGCCGAGGACGCGAGCTACCGCACGATCAATGGAGTCCCGAACCAGGTCACGTTCTACACGACGCCCTGGCCCGATCCGCAGACGATGAATCCGGCGGGCGTCTACGTCCAGGATCAGATCTCGCTGAACAAGTGGACCATCAACGCCGGTCTCCGGTTCGACTACCTCAACTCGAGCTACCCGGATTTCGATGTGGCGCCACGCCGCTACGTGCCCGTTGCCGAGCACTTCGAGGGAGCCGACGTCCTCAGCTGGAAGGATCTGAGCCCGCGCATTGCGGTCTCATACGACCCGTTCGGCACCGGCAAGACGGCACTGAAAGCCGCCGCCAGCCGCTACGTCATGCAGGAGCGTCTCACGCAGTCGACCGCGCTCGTCGTGCCGACGCGCGCCTCCGTGAGCCAGATCAGCCGCGCCTGGAACGACATCGATCGCGACTACATCGTCGATGGCGACCCGCTGAACCCGGCAATCAACGGCGAACTGGGCCCGTCGCCCAATGCGAATTTCGGCAAGCAGATTACGAACTTCCGTCTCGACCCCGACTGGGCGAGCGGCTTCGGAACGCGCCCCTATAACTGGGAGTTCATGGGCGCGGTACAGACGGAGCTGGCGTCGAACATCTCGCTGCAGGCCGGCTACTACCGCAGGGTCTTCGGCAACTTCATCGTGACCGACAATCTGCTGACATCTCCCTCGGACTACGATCCGTTCTGCATCACGGTGCCGACCGATTCGCGTCTCCCCGGTGGCGGCGGTGGCCAGATGTGCGGCCTCTACGATCTGAATCCGAGCAAGGTCGGCCTCGTCGATACGATTCAAACGAGCTCGTCCAACTACGGCAAGCAGCAGGAGCACTACAACGGCATCGACGTGACCGTGAATGGACGTCTGCCGAACAGTGGCCTGATTCAGGGCGGCTTCAGCATGGGCAGGACGATGACCGACTACTGCGATGTCGTCGGCAAACTGGACAACCCGAGCCAGATGTCGCAACCGACCAACGCCGCAGGTGGTCCGGCGCCAGCGATCCTCGATACCGGATGCCACAAAGAGGGCGATTGGCTGCCGCAGGTGAAGCTAATCGCCTCCTACCCCCTGCCGTGGGACTTCAGGGTCAGCGGGACCTATCAGACGCTGGTCCTGGATCCGATCACCAACGGCACGAGCAACCTGGGGTTCATCGCCAACTACGTTGCGACCAACGCCGTCGTGGCGCCGTCGCTCGGCCGTCCGCTCTCGGGCGCCGCGAACGTCACCATCAACCTGCTCGAAGCCGGAGAGATGTACGACAAGCGCACCCACCAGATGGACCTGCGCTTCGCACGCACATTTGAGATGGGCCGAACCCGGTTGCAGGCGAACATCGACCTGTACAACGTGTTCAACGCGAACTTCGTGGCAACCCGCAACGGCAACTACGGGACCAACGGCGCGACCTGGCTGCGGCCTGGCGCAATCCTGCCCGCGCGCCTCCTGAAATTCGGCGGTCAGTTCACCTTCTAGCAGGCCGCTAACGCGGCCTGAACTAAGAACTAAGAACGAAGGACCAAGAACTCACCCATCCGGGTAACTGCGTTCCCCTCGACTCACAGATAAGATTGACGGTCGAGTTACGAACGGGCCGAGGTGTGTCCACGGGGGATCGCGCACGATGAAGAGACTGACAGGGAGATTGGTGACTGGCGTCACACTGGCCGCTGTTGCAGCGCTGACCGCCGCAACGCCGTCGGCCCACCACTCTTTTGCGATGTACGACCAATCGATCAAGTACGTCTTCACTGGTGTCGTGGAGCGCATCAACCCTGACGCCGCGCATCTGCAGATCGCCTTCGTGCCACTCAATGAGAAACGCGACGCGCTGGTGCGCGACGCCGACGGCAAGCCGGCGACGTGGCTGGTCGAGATGGGCGGTGCCGGCGCGAGCGCCCGCGAAGGCATCTCCGTCAGCGGTTTCCCACGTGGGACCGTGTTCAGCGTCGGCCTCGTGCCTTTGCGAAACGGACAACGTGGCGGTGCGCGAGTCGAGGGACTGTTCAAATGCCCGCAGGGCAAGTCGCCCGCGCCTGGCGAGCACTGCGATTCGGTCGAAGGTGCCACCTCGCATGGCGACGGTCAGCT
>JAICEG010000068.1 GCA_025924295.1 Vicinamibacteria bacterium | reverse complement strand
TGGAACGGAACGTTCTGGATGTGTTCGAGCGCGCAGGGCGGACAATCAGGCCATCCACGGATGCATGGCATCGGTCTGGCGATCTGCTCGCGGAGATGGCTCGTCAGGACGGATTGGGAATCGCGCGGGTCCCAAAGGCGTTTGCGAACGACATCCTGCTCGCGCTTTCGTGTCGCGAGTCCGGCTGCGTCCTGATCACAGAGAACGAGCACGATTTCTCTCGTATCAGGCGGTTCATCTCGTTCGAGTTCGTGAAGCCATGGCCCATTCACTTTCACGGGCCAGGCGACGTGCCCTGAGCCGGAACGGCGCCCCTTGTCGCGAGCCCGCTGGTCATCGGCGTCGCTCGCGCGCGAGAAGCCGCGACACTTCGTCGGGTTCATCGAAGGCGGGCCGCACGAATGCCCGCGCATTGGGGAACACCAGTTCGAGCGCTTCACCAAGCCAGACGAGATCGGCAATGAGCGGGGCAGCGTGAGCATCGCTCGTGACGCCTTGCTGGACGAGCTCGAGCCAGGCCGCATGCGACCGCTCGATCCCGAGCAGTGCGACTTTCGCCGAACCGTCGTAGTCGGGAGGCCAGTCGCGGTCCTCAGGTGCATCGTTAGCCAGGCCATGAAGCGCGCGATGGATCTTGGCTGCGATCAGCGTGTGGAACCGGCTGATGACGGCTCGTGGGTCGGCGGGACCGCAAGACGCTGCAGACTCGAGGGCCGTGAGCCAGCGATAGGCGCGCTTGCAGTAGCCGCGCGCGCGCCGCTCGATGCCAGCATGCTCCGGCGGGATCGGCCGTTCGGGTGGCTGGTTGTTCGCGGGCTCGTGTATCGCCTTGTCCATTTCCTGCAGCAGTTCCTCGAGCCACGGGGGCGGCGGGGGAGTGGGTTCGAGCGGTGGTGCTTCAACCAGCGCCTTCAGGCCGGGATCGAGCGACGCCTCGATTTCCGCCATGTCGGCGAACAGACGGCAGCGCGCCGTGAAGGGGCAGGCTTCGCACCAGCGATCGCAGTAGTTGAAGATGCCGACGATGAAGCCGTTGCGAAGCTCCACGCGACCGCGCGGAGCAAAGGGCATTCCTATTCGAGACCCGCGCGATTGCCTGGATATTTCGTCGCTGCGCGCTCGATTGCGGGAAGCTCGTTCCCAGGTTGCGCCACGGAATGGGAACGAAGGTCCGGAACCCGGAGCCGAAAGCCGGGAGTCACGGGCGCAGCGGCAGGATGCACGTGAACGTTGCGCCCCGGTCAGGGTTGTTCCGGGCCACGATCTGCCCGCCGTGGGCGACGACGAGGGAGCGGCTGATGGCGAGGCCAAGGCCGAGACCGCGCTCGCGGAAGGTGACGAACGGCTCGAAAACGGCCGTGAGCTGATCGTCCGGGATGCCGATACCGAGGTCCGCGACCGACATCGACGCGAACCCGTTCTCGATCGTGGTCGTCACCGTCAGCAGGCGTTCGTCCACATCGGCAGCGCTCATCGATTCACACGCGTTGAGCACCAGATTGAGCAGCACCTGCTGCAGCTGGACGCGGTCGCCGTGCACCGGCAGTGACGAGGACAACAGGTGCGTTCGCAGCGACACACGGCGGGCAAGGAGATCGCTGTGGATGAGAGCGAGCATGTCCGTGACGACCTCGTTGAGATCGAGCGGCTCGAAGGTGCCGTCCCCCTTCTTCAACAACGCGCGCAGCCGTTCGATCACGGTGCCCGCGCGCTTGTCGTTGGCGATGATGTCATCGAGCGTCGCGCGCAACTCGATCAAATCCACGGGTTCATGCGACAGCATCCGGCGCGCGGCCTGCGCGTTGATCAGGATGGCGGACATCGGTTGGCTCAGCTCGTGCGCGAGTGCGCCGGAAAGCTCGCCGAGCGTGGTGACACGGCCGAGGTGCGCGAGCTCACGCCGTTGAACGGCAGCATCCATTTCAGCGCGCTTGCGATCGGTGATATCCCGGACGATGCTGAGAAACTTGTCGCCATCGAGGCGGACGACGGACGCTTCGCGAAAGCGGCGTCCCTGGGCGTACTCCACTGAGTACTCGAATCTCTCGGGCTCCCCCGATTGCAGCGTCCCTTTCATGGCCGCGAAGAGCGGCTGTGCGATCGCAGGTGGCAGGACGTCTGCGATCGCCTTGCCGAGGAACTCGTTCGGCGGCAACATGAGGGCCGTTGGATCCTGCGCGTGGTAATCGATGAACACGCCGCTGTCGCTCAAGATGAACATCAGGTCCGGAATCGCCCGCAGGATGGCGCGATTGCGCTCTTCACTGTGACGCAGCGCCTCCTGCGCACGCTGGTGTTCGATGGCGATGCCGGAGATGCTGGCCGCGACATCCACTAGCCGCAGTTCCGCGGGAACCGGCGCACGCGGGTGCGAGTAGTACATCGCAAACGATCCCAGCACCTTCTTCTGCGACGATACGATCGGGGTGGACCAGCAGGCGCGGAAGCCGTGCGTTACCGCCAGATGGCGGTAGTCCTCCCACGCCGGGTCATCGAGCACGTCGGTCACAATCACCTGGCGGCCCAGGTACATGGCGGTCCCGCACGATCCGGCACGCGGCCCAATCGGTGCGCCCTCGATCGCGGCGTTGTAGGCTTCAGGCAAACTGGGTGCGGCGCCGCGTCGAAGGTGAATGCCGTCGTCGTCGAGCAGGACGACCGAGCACAACATCCCCTCGCTTCTTTGTTCAATCAGCTGGACCACTCGAGTGAGCACCGCGTCGAGCGATGCGCCGGTGGCGATCATCTCCAGCACTGCCTGTTGCCCGGCGCGAAAGTCTGCGTCCCGTCGCCGTTCGGTGATATCGCGTGAGACCACCAGCAGCTGGACCACGGCGCCGCCGTCATCGGTGATCGGCGTGATCACCACGTCCCACCATCTGGCCACGCCGGCCGCCGTGTGGCAGAAGCCTTCGAACGATCCGCGACGCCCGACTTTGGCGCGGTTCACGGCTTCACGTGCCGCGGCCTGATGTTCGCCTTCCCAGAGCGCGAGCCAGGGACGGCCAATCAGATCCTGCGGGCCGCACAGGTCGAGCAGCTCGGCGCCTGCGCGATTCATGTAGAGGAGCCGCCCCTCGATATCGAGCAGCTCCACGCAGTCGCTGCTCCCTTCGATCAGGTGACGGCCAAGGTGCTCGAAGGGCGGCTGTGTCACAGCGTCACCCTTCGTGGTGCGAAGAGGCGTCGACGGCGCAGGCGAGCGCTGCCCTCAGTGTCTCTTCATCGAATGGCTTGTACAGCATGTGCGCGTCGGTCGGCGGGGCATTTCCCAGGAAGCGGTCGCCGTCTCCCGTCATGAAAATGACCGGCATCAGATCGCCAGCAGAGTGCATGCGATCCCGCAGTTCGAGACCAGTGAGCCCGGGCAACCGGATGTCGAGAATGAGGCAGTCGGCGTCCGGGCGAGCGACGGCGAACTCCTCGGCGGACGCGTACAGCGATACCTCGTGACCGAGCGCGCGCAACAGGCGGTTGATCGCGGTGCGCACGTCGACATCGTCATCGACGACCGCCAGTTTCATGCGGTGAAAATTATCACTCAGGCCGCCAATTTCTGTTGTTGGCTGAAGACGACCGGCGGTAGACCGTGCTATCGTGCGCGAGCCTCTCCCCTCGAGGCTCGTCATGCCGCTTGACCCGGCGGCGCTCCCCCTGCTCCTCGCAGGGCCGATACTGCGCCGCGTCGAGGCCGACCTGGTCTCCGTGTGGATTGCCACCTCACGGGCCTGCAATGCCGTGCTGCTGCTGTTCGACGGACGCGACGTCGTTGCATCCCGAACCGAAGACGAAGATCAGCGCGCGAAGTGGGTGTCGGCGCCTCAGCCGACCCGGCAGATCGGCGCCAATCTGCATGTCCTCACAGTCGTGCTGGATCTGCGGACTCCTGGCGGCAACGCCGCGCGATCGGCTGGCGCGACGCTGCAAGCTAACCAGACCTTCTCGTATGACCTGAAGCTGTTCGAGCGCGCCGATCCGACTCGGCCGAAAAACCTGCGCGCACTTGAACTCCTCGAGGGCAGTGCCCCGCTTGGCTATGACCCTGGTGAACTGCCGTCGTTCAGGACGTGCCCGCAGGAACTGGATCAACTCGTCATCGTGCACGGCTCCTGCCGGCAGATGTTTTCGGTGGCGCCCCTCGAGGACGATCCGGCAACCGACCTCAAGCCATTCATCCCGCCGACCTTCGACGATCGCACGTCGCCACCGAAGCGTGTCTGGCCACGTGAGCGGCCGTCACCTGAGTCACCGCGGCACGACGGAGAGCCGGATGAGTTTCCCTCGAAGGAGTTTCCGCAGCTTCCCAAGCGCGATGGGATGTTGTGGATCGACACGCTGATCGAACATCGCGGTCCGTCGCCGATGGTGGATCGGCCGCATCAACTATTCCTCACGGGCGACCAGATTTACGCCGACCAGGTGTCGCCGGAGTTGCTGCCGGTATTGAGCAACCTTGCCCATGTGCTCGTGGGAAGCGAAGAACTGGGTGCCGATCCCAGCGGCATCGTGTTCAAGCCGGCCACGCTCGAGAATTTTCCACCGGGATTTCGTGCCGACATCGTCAGGCGCAGCGCGGCGTTTACCACGTCGTCCGGCGGGGGCCACCTCCTGTCGTTTGGCGAGTTCGTCGCCTATTACCTGCTCGCATGGTCGCCGGCGCTGTGGGATCTCGAGGAAAAGCTCTGGCCGGACTCATTCGTTCCGGCGAACGTGCCGATGCCAGAGGACTGGAGGATCCGTTTCATCTACAAGGAAGAGCCAGTCGACATCGAGACTCAGTCCGAGGACAACTTCACCGATGCGTTCAAGGAGCTGCTCGAACAGTTGCCGGTCGAGGACACCATACGACGATCGCCAGAGCCGCCGAAGTCGCTGACCCCACCAGACGAGACCGACCTGACGGCAATCGCCGACTGGTATTTCCTGCAACAACGTGACTGGATCGAGAGCAAGTACTGGTCACCAGACCTGCTCAAGTGGTGGACGCAGCGCTTTCGCGGCGGGTTGCCGCGCGTCCGCCGCGCGCTCGCGAATGTCCCGACCTACATGATCGCGGACGACCACGACATCTCCGACGACTGGAACTTCAGCCGGCAATGGCGCGAGCAGGTCTACACGCGTCCGCTCGGTGTCGACATCGTTCGCAATGGCCTGATGGCGATCACGCTCATGCAGGCGTGGGGCAACGATCCGCGGCGCTGGGCCGGCGGCCTTGAATTGGAACTCCTCGATCGCATCAGCGCCTATGCACCGGCGATGCACGCCGCGGCGGGAGCCAATCCCCCGCGGCCGTTTCCGCGTGCGACGCTCGATCGCCTGCACGAGCTCATGGGACTTCCCAAGAGCGTTTCGTCCAGCGTCGCGCCGACCTTCCGTCCGCTCGTCGAGTACTCGTACCAGGTCGAAGGCCCTTGTCATCGCGCGCTCGTGATCGACGGCCGCACGAAGCGGCGGTTTCCGTTCCGCAACTCGCAGGCGGGCGGCATCGATTACGAGGGCGCGACCGGCCTCGTGAACAACGCGCTTCCGACTGGTCTTCCGGGAGAAGAGGCGACCGGAGTCTTCGGCGACTCACCGATGGCTGCGGCGCTGCCGGAACGCCCGGCGGGTGACACCAGGCTCACGATCGTGGTGACCGGCGTGCCCGTGATCGGTCCGGAAGGGATGGAGCTGGCGCTGGTCCCGTTTCAGCGCTTCGCGCGCCTGCTCGGCGAGGTCGATGCCGAATCCTGGGCGTACGAGCCGTCGACCTACGAAGCCTTGCTCGCCGCGCTGGCGCGTTACGAGTCGGTCGTCCTGCTCTCGGGCGATGTGCACATCGGATGGAGCGCCGCGCTCGACTACTGGAGCAACCCCGGTAGCGGGCAGGTGCGGACCGCACGCATGGTGCAGCTCGTCTCCAGCGGCCTCACCAAGGATTGGGGCGACCTTGCACCGGCTCTGCGGGGCAATGCGCTGTCGCTCGACGTCTTCGAGTCAGCGACGAACTCTCAGCTGATGCATGCCGAACGTGTCGGTTGGGGCACTCCGTTCCGGATCACGCTGACACCACCAACTCCGCTGGGGCCGTTGGTCACCCATCCGGAACGCGCACACCCTTTCTATCGCGCACGGCTGAAGATGCGAGCCCCGGTCGTGCCGGCGCACGGTTGGCCGGAAGGGACCCAGGAGGCACGAGAACCCAACTGGGCCTGGCGCGCGGCGATGGGGCGGGACGATCGAGTCGACTCGACACTGCCACCGACGATGGTCAAGCGGTGGACGCCGGTCGATCTGCCGCCGAATCCGATCGATCAGAGCACTCAGGGCTGGCACGCGAAGGCTGCGCGCCGCATGGCGTTCGGTCGCGTGTTCGCGACCTATCCCAATGTCGGCATCGTGACGTTCGAGCCCGACGGAGCGAACTGGTCGGTCCGCCACGTGATCGCCGGGGAACTGCTGCCGCTGGCCGACACCGGTGTGAATCCCACCGGGCTGCAGCCGTACCTCGTGCACCGTTTCACGCTGGCGCCGGTCGCGCCGAGCACATGGAACGACCAGCGTCCGAAGATCGTGGACGACGGTGGCTGGGGTGTGGACACGACCGACCCCTCGCTCCCGTTGCTGTTCAAGGCACTGCCGCTCATCTGGAAAGGCGCCGCCGAGTTCGCGGGAGGATTGTTCGACGCGTTGCCGCCGGTCATGGACGATGTGACACGCGAAGCCTTGCTGGCCGACGCAGCGTCGCGTGTGAGCACGCCGTTCCGGCGCCGCGTGTTGCGCGAGCTTGGCCCGTTCGCGACCTTCGCTGATATCAACCTCGATCGGGTGACAGACGCGGACATTGCTGCGCGTTTCCCGCAGGTCGGCCCGCTTGAAGTGAGCAAGGAAGCGCGCGCGCTCGTCAGGCCTGACATCGAGCGGCTGTTCGCCATCAAGCAGGCGGCCTCACCGGCGGCAGTGTTCGACGACCTTCTGCTGCTGGCCTGTTCCGAGTGGGTCAACGAACGCGCTCGCACAGTCAGCATGATTGCCGGCATCCTCGTCACCTTCCGGAGCCCCGTGACGAAACACGTCCCGGTGCTGGCGGGTCTGCTTGGCGGTCTCTGGGATCTCTGGAGAAACCGGACGTCCGCGGAGTCGTGGCCCGATCCAACTGGCCTGGTGTCGCTTCCCCCGCGCATCATCCGTTTCGTTCTCCGGCTGATCCTCGAGGTCATCAACAACGTCATCCAGGATCAGGAGAAGCGTCCCGGTGGCGGGCCGCCGATCTTCGTGCCCGAACTGGTCGTGGCTGCCATTGGAGCATGGCAGGGCATCTCGTTGCCGAAACGGTTCAACGTGGTATCCGGGTGGGAGCCGCGCGCCACTCCGGTAGCTCCGGGTACGCGAGCCAAGGCCCAGACCCCGGAAGCGATGGCGCGCCAGACGTTCACGCTGATTGTGCATCCCGGCGATCGCCAGCGTTTCACTGCGCCAGCGCGCAACGTCTCCGCCACGATGATTCCACCTCCCGCGGAGCCGGAGCAGGACGAGACGGAGAGGATTGGCAGCCTCCTGCTCGGATGGGACGGCGGCCTGCAGGCGGATGAGGAGATCGGAGCGGGTTTCCTCGCGCGATTCGAGCTCGACGGCCGCGGATTCCATCAAGTCCGCTGGGGCGGCTCGCGAAAGCTCGTGATCGACGCGCGTGGTGGCGCGTCATTCCGGGTGACGCTGCTGCGGCCAACCCTCGTCACGTTGATGCCCGGTGCTGACACTCGAATCACGCCGGCCGTGAGCCTAGCCATCGGGGTGAAGTCGGGCCAGGCTGAAGGTGATTACAGGCCGGCTCTGACGTTCCGGATCGCACTGAACGATCAGGAAGATCGCATCACGTTTCTCCCTGACGACGAACTGCTGGTGCAACTGCTGCCGACCGAAGGGATCGCGTTGCCAGTGGACGGAGCGTTCGAGTGGACGCTCGAGCACGGCTGGCGCTTCGCGGGCTTTGGAGAAGTGGCCAGCACGGTCCTGATCGATCCGGGCGCGCCGCTGCACACGCCGCGCGATCCCAGCGCGGACGACGACGATCCGCCGGATCCCAAGCTGCTGCCGACGACCGAGGTGGTGACACCGATCAACAAACGACTCGGCGTACTGACCTTCCACGAGCGGCGGCTCGAGGTCACGACCGCGAATGACGTCAATGGTGCGACGTTCAACCTGTCGGTCACCGCCACCGTGTCGCTCAACATCGGTCCCGTGCGCATCGCGGTGTCCGGTCTCGGCGTTCGTGGCTCGCTGCACCTGTCGAGCGAGTTCGAAAGCGTCGACGACCTGATCGACTTCTCGATCGCTATCCCGATGCCGACCGGCCTGGCCGTGTCCGTCGATGCGGATGTGATTTCAGGCGGCGGGTTCCTGCAACGAATCGAGTCTGCGACCGGGAGAGTAACCTGGCGCGGTGGCATCGCGCTGCGTCTCGGCGAGCGTTACGACGTGGCGGCCTGGGGTGTCGTCGAGACAGGCGGTGGGCGACACTGGACGCTGCTCGCCCTCCTCGTCGTGCGTTTCTCGCCGCCGATCCATCTGACGGCCGGCCTGAAGCTGGTCGCGCTCGGCGGCCTGCTCGCGCTGAACCGCACGATGGACGTCAACGCGCTGCGCGATGCCGCGACCGGTACGCAGGGCACGCTCGAACCGGTGCTCCTCCCGGATCGTCCCGAGCAGCGCTTCCTCGAACTGCTTCCCGCCATCGAACGTTTCTTCCCCGCGGCCAAGGGGTCCCAGGTGGTTGGCCTGCTCGCCGAGATCGAATGGCGCGCGGAGACTGGCACGAAGTTCGGCTCCTTCCGCCTCGCCCTGCTCGGCGAGCTCGAGAAGCTTCAGTTCGGCCTCTACGGCACCGCGCAACTCGGCTTCCCGACGATTGACGAAGCACACATCCTGAGAGTGCGGGCGGCGGCAGAAGCGCTCTACGACCATCGTGCCGGGTTTTTCCGCGCCTCGTTCACGCTGATCGAGGCGCTCCTGTTCGACCGCGTGCACCTGACTGGCGGCGCCGCGATGTTGATCCGCTGGGGCGGGCGGAATGAGTTCGCGGTCACGCTTGGCGGATTCCATCCTTCCTTTCGACCATTCATCCCGGAGGGACTGCGCGAACCGCCGCGCCTCGGCGCGTACTGGAAGCCGCATTCGCTCGTCGAGCTCAGCATCAAGACGTACTTTGCGCTCACCTCCACGAGCCTGCAGTTTGGATTTGCCGCGCACGTCGAGGCGGGAGCGAGCTGGGGCGGATTCCGCGCGGATGCGGAATTCAACTTCCTCGTCATGACCGATCCGGTCACGCGGTTCGAGCTCGATCTCTCGTTCCGTGTGACGGTCTTCCTCTTCGGCGCCGATCTGATCAGCGCATCGCTCAGCGGATCGTTGACCGGGCCACGGCCCTGGGTGCTCGAGGGCTCGGTCTATTGGGAAGTGTGCGGCGTCAGCATCTCGAAGGACTTCGGCCCGTACGACTGGGGCGACACGCCAGCACAGGTCGGCACGCAGCAACAGGAAGCGCGCAAAGTGATCGGCGACGGCCTATCCGATGCCGCGAACTGGACGCGGCGTCGCCATTCCCGGATGCCGGTTCGCTTGCGCAGCGGCAGCGATGACGCGCTCGATCCGCGCGATCAGATCGATATTCGACAGACGCGCCTGCCGCTTGGGATCGATCTCGAAGTCCACGACGCGAACTCGCTGGCGGACCGCGGCGCGTGGACCTTGCGTCCGGCTACACAGGGCGTGACGAAGGTCAGCGACCTCACGGACGTCTTTCCGACCCGCCGCTACCTGCGCAAGCCGCCGAAGGAGACGCCGTTTCGCGGCGGCCTGACGTCGGGCGTGCGTGTGGGGGGCGCAGGCTGGACCTTCACGCCTGCGCTGGCGATCGAAAGCGACGAAGGCACCACTGAAGATCTCGTGCTCGACAGCCTGCCGACGCCCCCGAAGCGCGTCAAGAGCGACGTCCGGGTGCCGCTGCGTGACGCGGTCATCCACTCGGCCCCGACGCGTGCGCGTGAGCGCAAGTGGAACCGGCACACGATCGAGCTGGAGGCCGTCTGATGCGGCCGGTGGGGGTTCGATGAAGTTAGTGTTTCTGCCTCACGTGCGAGAGGGCATCGCACCGGCAAGTTCGGCGGCCGCGCGGGCACAGGTGCCGGTCACGCTGCAGCTCGAATCGGCTGGTCGTCCGGCGCGCGGCATCACACAGGTCTTACCGCTCATCGGCCCGGGAGACATCGTGGCGATCGAGCCACGGCAGGTGCTGCGCGTGACACCGGCAGCGGGCACACGCGACGCCGAGCCCGAGTTCTTTCCTGCGATCGAGTTCGACGCTCCCGATCTGCCCTGGACCTACAGCCCGGTCGTGACCGCCGGGAATCGTTTGCTCCCGTGGATTGCCCTCGTCGTCATCGAAGCGACATCGGACGTGACGCTGGTCCCCGGACAGCAGGGGCAGAGTCCGTGGATCCTTCGCATGCCTGCCGATGTCGCCCGCCGCGAACTGCCTGACCTGATCGACGCGTGGGCCTGGGCGCACGCGCAGGTCGCGTGCGACAACCTCGCACAGGTGACCGACACGCTGACCCGCCATCCCGATCGGACGTTGTCGCGCCTCATGGCCGCGCGCCGGCTCCTGCCATTCCGTCCGTACATCGCCTGCGTCGTCCCGGTGTTCCTGTCCGGACGGATCGCGGGGCTCGGTGGTAATCCTGTCGGGCATCCCTCGCTCGTCACTGGGCAGGAACCAGCATGGAGCGCTTCGGACGCGCCGACCGAGCTTCCGGTCTATTACTCGTGGAGCTTCCGGACCGGAGAAGCTGGTGATTTCGAATCGCTCGCGCAGCGACTGCACGCGGCGCCGATGGATGCGTCGGTTCCGACAACGCCACTCCACCTGTCGCTGCCGACGGGCGATGGTTCCCTCGTGGTCGACTGGGAGCCGCCGCTGCGTCCGCGCGGCAAGAAGACGATAACCCCGCGCCGCCCCAACGCGGCGCTCACGCAGATTCGCAGCGCGCTGACGCCAGGCAGCGCGACGCGGCGCATCCTTGGCCCCGCATACTTCGGCGCGCCGTGGACCGAGGGCAGGCCACTGACCCCCATTACGCAGTGGCGACCCGAGCTCAATCTGACACCAATGTTTCGCGCCGCGGCGGGCCTCGGTGCTGAAGCGGTTCGCGGCGAGCAGGAGGCACTCGTCTCCGCGGCATCCGGTCAACTCGATGAGTTCCGTGCCAAACAGCGCGACGGACGCCGGAAGCAGTTGGCGGTGACGTTCGAGAATCGGTTAAAGCAGCGGCTGGCGGCGGCGCCAGTGGAAGAAACGAAACGCGTGTTCGCACCCCTGGTCGCAGCTTCACAGACCGCGGCGTCGAACGTCGGCATGTACACGGCTGCAGGTCGCCGAGTCATTCGCAACATCTGGCCCGTCGCGCCCCAGGCGGCGCCGGCGACACGAGAACAGCGGACGATTCCACTCGACGACCTGCCGGTGGTTTCAAGGGACGACCTTCTGGTGGTTCCCTTCGAAGAGCTGCAGGGGGTTCTGGTTGAGGCCGTTGTGTACACGCCGACCGTCGTGCGCCAACCGGTGACGTTGCCGCCGCCGCCCGTTGCACCAGTTGATACCAGCACCATCCCGACGGGAGCATTTGCGCCGCGCTTCTCGCGGCCGATGAGTGAACCTCTTGCCGAGCAACACCCCGAACTGATGCTGCCGGGCGCAGGATCGATCGAGCCCGACGGCGTGCTGCTCGTCGAAAGTGATCCAGCGTTTGTCGAAGCCTTCCTGCTGGGCGCGAATCAGGAGCTGAACTACGAACTGTTGTGGCGAGGCTTGCCCGCAGATTTCCGTGCGACAGCGTTCCGACGGTTCTGGGGCCACGCCGACGGGAGCGACGACATCCCTGACGTCGGCACGTGGGATTCCGCGACGGCAGTTGGCACCCATGTCAAGAACAGCGCCTCGCTGATCCTGCTGGTTCGCAGCGAACTGGTACGACGGTATCCGACCGTGCTCGTGGCCGCCGTTCCCGCCACGCGGAACACTGACGGCTCGCGTTCGCCGGTGAAGGATCCTGCGAAGTTGTTGCTGCCGGCGTTCAGGGGGCAGATCGGCGCCGACGTGCTTTACGCCGGGTTCTCGCAGCCGTCGATCACCGACGCGATCGGCGCCGCCAAGTCGCCAGGACCGGCAGGATGGTTTTTCCTGCTCAGCGAGAACCCTGGCGATCCGCGCTTCGGTCTCGATCCCGACGGCGGCACGGCGCCGCCAACACGCGCGACTCTGAGCTGGCGGCATCTGTCTCCGCAACCATCAGGGCCCTATGCACCTGTCGCGTCGTTTCCGCCGGTGCCGGACGCGGCGTTCGTGCCCGGCACTGCAACCGCTGCCGCGATGGCGAGCCTCGTGCGTCAACGGCCGTTCCGCGCTTATCTCCATGCATCGCTGCTCATCACCAGCGCCATTTGATCGAGCATGAGATCCGATGTGAACCACATTCGTAGTGAGACCTATGGATCGCACTCGTCTTGATTCGTCAATCGTGGAGATGGCCGCGGCCGATGCGGCGTACGACGCCGCACTGCGGAAATTCGCCGAGGCGACGCGCCGTGCCACGCAGCAACCAGGAAATGCCGCCGCCACACGCGAACTTCAGCTCGCTGATGCGTCACTCGCGCAGGCGCGCACCCGGGTCACCGCTGCGCGCGTCGCCCTGGATGACATCAGGATTGACGAACTGGCGACACTGGAGACGAGCGATCAACTGCTGGGGTCGATTGCCGGGCATCAGGTCCTCAGCCTGTTTCCCGTTGCCCTCGAAGCGCGACTCGAACCAGGGCGGCTGCGCGTACGCATATGGCCGGATTCGATTTCGACATCGACGCACGATCCGCGACTGACGGAAAAAGAACTCACCGCCACCAAGACCTATTGGCGCGCACAGGCCGCTGCCACGACCGATGAGGCATCGCGAGTGGCATGGAGCGCGCTCGCCGACGAGATCGGTGTGACACGGGCGGCATGGTCGGCCCAGGTGTTGACGCCCTCCAATCGCAGTGCGCTCGCGCCTGGCGTCGAACCAGTCTTTCCCACGGTGTCGCTCCAGGATGATGCCGCGCCTTTCGTGCCGCGTGCAGCGGTGTTGCCCGATCGATGGATCGCGATCGGCATTCGCGGGATCAAGCGGGAGTTCGAACGCGTCGGTGCGCCGATTCCAATGGACCTCGCCGTCGGCCTGGATACCACGCCGAGCGAAGCCGTGGCGCTCGCCAATCGGGAAGGTGAGCCGATTCAGCTGCCGCCGCGAATGCGATGGATGACCGACTTCGCGCTGGCGGTGCAGGTCGGCATGGCGCTCGACGTCCCTCTTGCCGCGGACGTGGACCGTCTCGACTACCTGCTGGTGTTTGGTGTGCGTCTCACCCAGACGCCGCAGCAGAACGCCGACACCCTCGCCGGTCTCTTCACGGGACATCGCTTCTCTCGCGGATTGGCGTTCGTCCCGCAAGGCACGCCGACCAACAACAGCAGTGCCGGAGGCTCGGGCTTTCCGTCGCGCAGCGAGCGCATCAGTGCCGCCTTCGATCTCGAGCGCCGCCCGCGCACCTTCCTTTCCGACCAGGCCTCGAACGGTGTGACGACGGCGCGTGCCTTCGGCCTTGCCGCTGACCTGTTCGCTTCGATCCCGGCGTCAGGTGCGACGGCGCAGGTCACGGCGGAGCCGGACGGGTTCGAACCCGAGGCGGCTTCACTGATGCAGACGGTTCTCTGGCAAGTGACACTCGGGGGAACGCTCGAAGACTTCTTCGGGCTTCCGGATGCGCGAGTCAACAACGTGCGCGAGTATTTCCGTCAGCACGTTCGCGCCGCCGGCCCGGTGCCGGCGATTCGCGTCGGGCGCCAGCCGTACGGCGTGCTGCCCGTCACGACCATCAACGAGTTCGTCGCCGCACCGGCCGAGGGGATCGATCCCCGTCTGATTCGGCTGCTGGGCGCCACGCGCACCTGGTTGGCGAGCCTTCGTCAGGGTGATTTCTTTGCGGGCGACCCGGAACAGGCGTTGCGCCAGCTTGGCCGATCGGTGCATCTCTTCGCCGAGGTCACCCCGCAGAATCCGAATTCCACTGGAGAGAACCGCTGGGCCACGCTGGCCAGGATGCTCGCGGTCAACACGCGCAACAGCATCAGCGACAACTGGCGGACGTCTCAGATGCGTCGCATGGTCGAGGCCGTGCCGCAGCCGGTCACTCGGCCGATCGTCGACGCCGCCACGTCGGCCGAGCTCACTGCGCTCGCCACCGCGCTTCCGGCCGCGATTCTGAGTAGACCAGTTCCGACGTCGGTATTGGGTCGCATGGTTCGGCAGGCCGCCCTGCTCGAGTGGAGTCGATTCGCCCGCGTCGTGTGCAATGCAACGCTCGACATCCCCTCGCGCGAGGACCTGGGGTTCAAGGCCGCGACGAGCGGCAGCGATGTCTACATCAACGTCGTCGTCACCGCGATGCTCGAGACTCCGAGCATTCCGATCCAGCCGTTCGATCCCGGAGTCATTCGGCGCGAGCCGGTGCGCGCCCGACGCATTGACGATGACCCGCGTGAGCCTCCGGACCCGGAAGAGCCGGAAGACCCGCGCGATCCCCGGGACCCACCTCCTCCCCCCGGAGAGCCCGAGGTCACCGCGGCCGAGCGTCAGAAGATTCGAACGATGGTCGGCAGTCTCGCGCAGCCGCTCGCGACGTGCCCAGGCGCGGCCCGCCTGGCGTCGTTTCGACAGGCGCTCGCGCGGCTCGCGACGTTTCCACTGGCGCGGCTGGAATTCGAGCTGTTCGGTGTGCTCGACATCTGTAATCACCGTCTCGATGCATGGTTCTCATCGCTCGCGACATGCCGTCTCGCCACGCTCCGTGCGGCCACTCCGCTTGGCGCGGTCATCGGCGGATGGGGTTGTCTCCAGGACGTGCGACGCAGCGATCCCGCCATCCCACAGCAGCGCGCGGAGTACATCCATACGCCGTCGCTCGATCAGGCAGCAGCGGCCGCGGTGCTGCGCAGTGGGGCTCGTCGTGCTCACAGGCAGGGCAGCCAGCACGCGGACATCGACCTCTCGTCACGACGAGTGCGTCTCGCACGTTGGGTCCTCGAGGGCGTTCGCAACGGCCGGTCACTGAGAGAATTGCTTGGCGTCCGGTTCGAGCGTGCGGTCAAGGGTACCCCGACAGCGGACGCACAGCTCACGGCGCTTCGCAGGGCGTTCCCTGGCGCGGGCGCGATGGGCGTTCTCGACGGCCTCGCGCTCCAGCAGGCGGGACTGCCGGCCTCCAGTAGTCCGGACATGGTGCGCGGTGCCACTGCGATCAACGAGACGCTGGACGCGGTGGCCGATGCACTCACCGCCGAAGCGGTGTATCAAATCGTGAAGGGCAATCCCGTCGGTGCGCTGATCAACGTCGAAGCAATTGCCGAGGGATCGGCGCCGCCAGACCTCCGTGTGACCGAGACGCCCGCGTCCGGCATCCGCCTCACGCATCGCGTTGTCGTGGCGCTGCCCGCGAACGCGAAGCCGACTGGTTGGCA
>JAICEG010000067.1 GCA_025924295.1 Vicinamibacteria bacterium | reverse complement strand
TCGATGCCTTTGCCGCGCTCTCGCAGAGTCCCTCGTCTTCCGTGGCGCGACAGGAAGTGCTGCTCCAGTCGGAGTCGCTGGCGGATGCGTTCCGCGACATGGCGGAGCGGATCGCACTCGCCCAGCGCGACACCGATCAGCAGGTGACCTCCGCGGCGCAGGATGTGAACGATCTGGCCGCACGGATCGCGAAGATCAACGAGACGATCGGTCGAACCGGCGAAGCGGCCGGCGGCATCCTGCACCTGCAGGACGAGCAGGCGGTGCTGGTCCGACAGCTGACGGAGATCGTTGACGTGGATGTGCTCCAGCGCGCTGATGGCGGCGTCGACATCACCATCGGCAACGGCCGCGCACTGGTGATCGGCGAGAACGACTACGCGGTCGAGACATCGGTCGTCGGCGGTGTGTCGCACATCTTCTCCGCCGGCGTCGACATCACGTCGGAAATCAGCGCCGGCAAGGTTGGCGGTCTCATCTACGCGCGCGACGTGCTGTTGCCCGGTTATCAGACCAGCCTCGATCAGCTGGCCCATGAATTCGTTACGCAGGTCAACACGCTGCATGCGGCAGGCGTCGGCGCCGATGGCGGCACCGGGCGCAACCTCTTCACCTTTTCTCCGGCGATCGTCGGCTCGGTCGGTGCAGCCAGTGCGATTGCCGTCGATCCCGCAGTGGCGGCCGATGCTGACCTCGTGGCCGCAGCGGGTCCCGCTGCACCGGTGGGCGACAACACCACGGCGCGTGAACTCGCGGCGCTGCGGCAGACGCGGGTGTTTGGCGGGTCCGCGACGTTGCACGATGCGTGGGGACAACTCGTGTATCGCGCCGGCCGCGATTCGCAGTCCGCGAAGAACGAGCAGCAGAGTCGCGAGGAGATCGTCAACCAGGTGGACGCGCTGCGCGACCAGGTGTCAGGCATTTCGCTCGACGAGGAGGCGGTCAACCTGCTCAAGTACCAGAAAGCATACGAAGCGAACGCGCGCTTCTTCCGCGCCATCGATACGACGCTCGACACCTTGCTCGGGATCCTGAGGTAACGATGCGAGTCACCTTCAACGCACAGAATCGCAACAGCACCGCGGGCCTCGAGGATGCGGCCAGCCGGCTGCTCGAGTTCCAGCGCCAGGTGTCGACCGGCAAACGCATCGAGAAGCCGAGCGACGATCCATCGGCAACGCTCGGATCGATCGGCGAGCACACCGAGATGGCGGCTATCGATCAGTACGCCCGCGCGACCGACACGATCGCCTCACGTCTCGCGGTCGTGGACACCGTGCTGTCGGATTTGATCATTCAGGTCGAACGCGCGCAGGTCTCCGCGGCAAGCGCGCGCGGGACGACGAAGACGCCGATACAGCGGGAGGCGGTGGCGGTCGATCTCGAAGGGATCCGCGACACGATCTTCAGCGACATGAACACGGCGTTCAACGGCACCCATGTGTTCTCGGGCACGAACAGCACTGTGGCGCCATTCACCCGTGTCGGGAACGGTCCTATCTCGGCGTATGCCGGGTCGACCTCCGAGATGGTCGTGGACATCGATCAGCAGCGTGCCGTCAAGATGGCCTT
Organism: Vicinamibacteria bacterium; assembly: GCA_025924295.1. Taxonomy (GTDB): domain Bacteria; phylum Acidobacteriota; class Vicinamibacteria; order Vicinamibacterales; family UBA2999; genus Gp6-AA40. The sequence continues at coordinate 14,062 of JAICEG010000067.1, read as the reverse complement.
CAACGGCCAGCTCCTGACACAGGGCGCCGATGCCCAGGACATCTTCGTCGAGTTCGACAACCTGATCGCGGCCGTGCGCGCCGGCGACGACGCCGCGATTGATGCCGGCATGTCAGCGCTCGAGCGCATGTTCGATCGCGTCTCGACCGCGCAAGGGCGCGTGGGCGCGGACCTGCGCTCGATCGACGAGCACAAGGTGCGGCTCGGCGAGCTGAAGCGATCCAGCACCAAGCGGCTGTCGGCGCTTGAAGACACCAACATGGCAGAGGCGATTACCGGGATGGCCCAGGCCGACGCCGCCTATCGTGCCGCGCTCGGCGCGGTGAACTCAGTGACCCGCATGTCTCTCATGGATTACCTGCGATGACGCCCGCTCACGCTGCTGTCGAAACGGAAATCACCGTCTCGGAGGCGGTGACGTTTCCAGACGGGATTCCTGGCTTCGAAGCCTGCCGGCACTGGGTGGTGATGGCGGCCGAAGCCGCCACGCCGCTGCGACGGCTGCATGCCATCGACGGGACGGAGGCATCGTTCCTGGCGATCGATCCGCGCAGCGTGCTCGAGGGCTATCGCTGCGAGCTCAGCGCCGCCGATCGCCTTCGTCTCGGCGCCCGGGAGGACGAGCCGCTGCTCTGGCTCGCGCTCGTCATGATGGAGCCGAGCGGCGCGCTCACCGTCAACCTGCGCGCGCCGATTGTCATCAACCCGCGCACGATGACCGGTCAGCAGGTGTTGCCGCACAACTGTCTCTACCCGCTGCGTCACGTCCTGCTGCCCGCCGAGTAGTGCCATGCTGGTCTTCACACGGCGGAAACACGAAGCCATCATGATCGGCGATGGCGTGGAGGTGCGGATCCTCCGCGTCGGCAAGGAAGGTGTCCGGTTGGGCATCGTTGCGCCGCCCGAAGTGCGCGTGCATCGGCGCGAGATCTACGATCAGATTCGCGACGCCAACCAGTCGGCCGTGGTCACACCCGGTCAGTTCACGCAGTTGGCGGATCGACTGAAGAAGGCGAAGTAACAGGCTGCCTGCCGTCCTCGGTGCTTAGGCCTTGGCCCTCGGTCCGGCCTTCGTCCTATGTGCTTGGCGCCATGGACGTCAGGACCACGGACGTGAGGACAGGGACGCTAGGACCGGGGACGGACCAAGCACGAAGGACCAAGGACCGCAGCGTGGCGGATCAGACGACCAGCGTCGCCGCGATGAACGCGGACGTGTCAGTGAATCCGATCTTCTGGTAGAGCGCACGCGCGCTGGCATTGCTCTCGGCTACGAGCAGCGTGGCCTGCTTGACGCCGCGTGCCGCGGCGGCGCGGCACGCCTCTTCGACCAGTCGCTGCGCGAGCCCTTCGCGACGCCGGCTCGGATGGACCGCGACCTGCGGCAGATGCAGTGTCCCCGGCGCAATCCTCGTTGCCAGCACCAGCGCCTGCAGGTTCGTGCCGTTGCGGACGACGCGCGTGACCGCAGGCTCGATCACACCGCAGCCGGGACGCTCCACCAGGCTCCGAATGTATTGTTCCCATTCCACCGGTGTGCCGCGCGGGGCGAAGTGCCGGCCTTCGTCTCCGTACGCTTCGCGCAGGAGCGCGGCGGCAGGGAGGAGATCACCAGCCGTCCAGGAGTCCGCTTCGCTGTGATCGACACCGGCGGCGATCGGCCGGCTCAGGTAGCGATAGTGCTCGCACGTGAAGCCACGTTCGCGAAGCGCGTCTTCGAACCCCTCGGCGCGCGACGGCAGAAAGCAGGACACCCGTGCCGGGCGGGGCGGGCGCATCGCCGACTCGAGACAGGCATCGAGCAACCCTGACGTGGCTTCGCGCGTATCGGCCACGATGCCGCCGAGGTGCACGGTTTCGCCCTCAGGCAGGTAGTATGCCCAGCCACGGAGTGTGCGGTCGCGATCGATCGCCAGGTACCCGGGAAGGCCCCAGGTGACACGCGCCTGCTCGATCTCGCGCCAGGCCGTCGACGCGTCCCACGCCAGTTCGCGGACCCAATACTCCTGTTCGCGGGCGTAGAGCACTTGTGTGTCGGCAGGGTCGGCATCACGCCAGTCGCGGACGGTCATCTTCCGGTTTCTCGGTTCCAGGTTCGAATCAGTGTACCCAATGCTACAGTCTTCCGCTCATGTCCTCCGTATCAGGCCCCCCGCGCCCGGGCGCACGCGCGCACGATGAACTGCTGTCCCGTGAACTGGGCGTTCGACAGCTGGCGGCAGTCATCTTCAACTACACCGTCGGCAGCGGCATCTTCGTGCTGCCCGCCGTCGTCGCGGCGCAACTTGGCGCGGCGGCGATCCTGGCGTATCTGGTCTGCGCCTTCATCATGGCGTTGAGCGTGCTCTGCTTTGCCGAGGCGGGCAGTCGCGTCTCGGCGAGTGGCGGGCCTTACGCGTACGTCGAGACGGCGTTCGGACCGCTGCTCGGATTTGTCGCCGGTGTTCTCAATCTCCTGAGCGCGGTGGCCGCAGCTGCCGCAGTTGCGTCAGTGTTTGCGGCCTCTGCCGCCGCCTTGATCGGGACGTCATCGGTCGTCGTCCAGGCTCTCCTGATGGCGACGGTGTTGGTCGCCGCAGGGACGATCAACGTTCGGAGCGTGGGTGGTGGTGCACGGCTGGTTGAAATCGCGGTCGTGGCGAAGCTCGTGCCGCTCGTGCTGTTCGTGCTCGTTGGAGCAGCGTTCGTACGCGGCGACTATCTCTCATGGGATACGAGCCCGCAGCTCCTGCCGGTCCTGAGCAGTACCGGCCTGCTCATTTTCGCGTTCCTCGGGATCGAAGGCGCGCTTCAGCCGAGTGGGGAAGTCCACGCCCCCTCACGCACCGTGCCGCGCGCGGTGTTTCTTGCGATGGGAGGCGTGGTCGCCCTCTACATCTCCATTCAAATCGTCGCGCAAGGGTTGCTCGGCCCAGCCCTTCCCAACGATCGCGTTGCGCCGCTGGCCGAAGCCGCGGCAACCATTGTTGGACCACCCGGGCGCACGTTCCTGCTGATCGGCGCAACGGTCTCGATGTTCGGGTTCCTGTGCGGCACCGTGCTGACCGGTCCGCGATCGCTCTTTGCCTTTGCGAAGAACCGACTCGCGCCGCGGCAGTTGGCGGCTGTGCATCCGTCGCGTCGCACACCTCACATCGCCATCGGCACCTACGTGGCGATTGCGCTCGGCCTGGCGCTGTCCGGATCGTTCGAGGACCTGTTGATCCTGACCAACTTCAGTGGATTGCTGGTCTACATCGGTGTCGCGCTCGCCGCGTGGGAACTGCGGCGGCGTGACGTTCGCAGCCACGGCGAGCCGTTCGTCGTGCCCGGTGGTCCACTCGTCCCGGTGCTGACCTGCCTCATCATCATCGGCGTGATCGTCGCCACGGTCAGCCTGATCGAAGTAGCGGCTGTGGGAGGCGTCATCGCCCTTGCGGTCGCAGGCTATCTGGTACGAGTCAACCGCGGCGATTGACGAGCGTCGCCGATGCGAGCGTGGGCTTCACGACGCGCCGATAGGCAGCCAGGGTGCTCTCGCCCTGTTCCAGGGTCTGCGCGGCCAGATGCCGTGCCTGCTCGGCATTCTTCAATGCCTGGACCGAGTCCTGATCGACGGCCACGATGTCGGCCACGAGATCGGCCGCCTGACGATGAAGCGCGACGATCTCCTGGAAGGCCGGCATGTCCGCCAGGTACTGGCGAAAGAGCAGCAGCCTCTGTCGGACACCTTTGAGCTCGTGCTCGACTGTGACGAGCGTGGCCATCACGCGGTCCCGATGGTCGAGCGTAGCCTGCATCTCGGTTGCGGTACCGGTTTCGCTGACACGCCGCTGATCGACGGCGATCGCCTGCAGGCGATGCAGCAGCATCAGCTCGGCATCGAGGCCGGCACGGTACTGCTCGACCAGTGGCAGGAGTTGGGGGGACGTCACGGAATCACCGCGCGAGGGCCAGTCCTTCGGCCGGTGGTTGCGACGACACCTGGGACCAGGCGTCGCGCAGCGTGGTCAGCAGCTTGTGGACTTCGTCACAGGCGGCGACGTCCTGCTTCAGCGTGACATCGAGCAAGCGCGAGTTGATGTAGGTGTAGAGGTTGTCGAGCTGCTCCGCGACGGCCCCTCCCTTCTCCATGTCGAGCGTGTTCTGCAGTTCGCCGATGATCGCCAGCGTCTTGGAGATCGCCTGGCCACGCGCGCGCAGGTCGTGCCTGGCATGTGCCGCGCGAGCCTCGTCGACGAAGCGAAGTGCGCCGTCATACAGCATGACGACGAGCTCGAGCGGTGAGCGCGACTCCGATTCGACGCGGCGGTAGGCCTGGGCGGCGCGGCTGGCGGCTATCACGACGTTGTCTCCATGTCTTCCCGTGACCACGTTTTTCGTTCTTCGTTTTTAGTTCTTCGTTAGAACAATCGGTACTGCCCGCCCAGGGCTTGAAGCGACGAACCCTGGTTATTGAGCTGCGACATGAGCCGGTCGGCGGCAATGAACTCCTGCTGCAGCGTCTGGCGTCGAAGCTCCAGCTGCATCTCCATCGTGTCGAGCCGTGAATCGATCTTCAGGATCTGATCCTTCAGGCGATCCTTGGCGTCCTGTACCAGGCCGCCCGCTTTCGTATACTCCGCAACCTGTGCTTTGAGCGCGCCAAAGACTCCACTCTCGCCGTCGGCGCCGACGAACAGCGTGCGCACGGCATCGGGATCGTCGAGCACCGCGGCCTTCAACGCGGTGTCATTGATCTTGATGGTGCCGGTCGATTCGAACTCCACGCCGACCGTTGACAGCCTCGTATAGAACTCACCGGCGTCGGTGTACTCGGCGCGCATGGAATCGGTCAGCCCCATCTTGAGCGACCGCACCAGCGAGTCTCTGCCGATGCTCGCCTTGCCCGCAATCGCCGCCGTGTTCTGCTCGGTGAAGAACGACATGAGGTCGTTGTACGCCGTCACGAACGCTTCGAGCTGGCTCTTGGCTTCTTCCGCGCTCTCCTTGACTTCGACCAATACCCTGGCCGCCGGGTCCTTTTTTGACAACGTCAGTGTCACACCCGGGATCGCTTCTTCGATCGTGTTTGTCGTGCCCGTGACCGGGATGTTATTGATCGTCAGCGCCGAATTGGTTGCCGTCACCGCCGAATCGGCGGCATCGTCGCCGTAGGTCCCGTCGGTGTCCGTGTCGGTGAAGACCAGCCCTTTGCCACCCGTGAGCGTGCTCGTCACGGTGAAGGCGTTTGCACTGCCTGCGTTTCGTCCAGTGAGGACCAGGCGGTATTGCCCGGGCGCGGCCTGGACGATCGCCGCCGACACCGGAGAGTCGGCATCAGAGTTAATGGCATCGGCGAGCTGACGCACGGTCATCGGACCGGAGACGCCGCTCGGCGGAATGTTCACCGGAGGGTTGCCGTACAGTGCAACGCTGACACTCCCGGCCGTGGCGATCACATCGTCCGGTCCGGTGTAGGTCGTGGTGGACGCCATCACCTGGGCGCGCGCCAGTTCGGAAACGACGACCTCGTAGATGCCGGCCATCCCGCCACTGGTTGCCGTGGCGCCGACACTGTCGGGGCTGCTGCTGGAGACCGCGAAGATCGAGAAGCCGTCCTCGTCGGCGAGCGTCTCGATCGCCGATTCGAGCGCACCCAGCTTGCCGGCCAGCGTAGTAAACGCCGTTCCCTGCTGGTTCAGTGTCGTCCGCTGGGTCTCGAGCGCGGTCAACGGTGCGCGCTCGGCGGTCATGATCACATTCAGGATCTGACCGAAGTCGATCTGATTGAAACCGCTGAACGTAATCGGCGAACCCATAGTGTTTCCCTCAACTGCGAGAACCGAGCCAACTCGGGCCGTCGCCAAAGTGGAAACGGCAGGACGAAGGGGCCTTCCCCTTCATCCCGCTTGGTTACGCCCGAGAGTTGCTATCGCCTTACCGGAGCAGCGACAGGACCGACGCGCTGGCCTGGTTCGCCTGCGCCAGGGCGGCAATGCCCGTCTGGCTCAGGATGTTGAACCGGGTCATGTTCGCCGACTCCTCCGCAACGTTCGCGTCACGGATGCGGCTCTCAGCGGCCTTCTTGTTGGTCAGCTGTGACTGCGCCAGCGAGATGGCGAACTGGAGGCGGTTCTGCAACGTACCGACCTGGCCCTGAACGGAGCCGAGGGTTCCGATCGCGGTCGCGATGCTGGTGATGGCCGCCTGCGCGCCAGCCTGAGTCGAGATGTTGATCGCGTTGATGGCGAGACCGTTGGCGTCGACGTCCTGGATCGGCGAGGTCGACGAAATCGTCTCGTTGCCAGCGTCGTTGCTCACGAAGACCGAGAAGCTCACGCCGGCATCGGCGTCGAGGCCGCCGATCTCCGCTTCGCGGTTGATTTCCGCGAGGAGGTCGGTGGCTTCCTGCGCCAGAATCGTGCGCTGTGCCGCCGTGGTGTGGCCAGACGCCGACTGGGTCGACAGCGTCGCAAGTCGATCGAGCAGGTGCGAGATGTTGTTGAGCGCGCCGTCCTTGATCTGGAGCTCCGACAATCCGTCGTTCGCGTTGCGGATGCCCTGGCTGATGATCGCCACGTCCGACCGATAGCGGTTCGCCACGGCCAGGCCGGCCGCGTCGTCGCCCGACATGTTGATGCGGAAGCCGCTGGAGAGACGGGTCAGTGCCTTGTTCAGGCCGACGTTCGTGGTCAGCAGGTTCGCCTGCGCGTTCATCGACGCGATGTTGGAGACAACTGAGAAAGAAGCCATTGAACTATTCCTCCTTGAATACGAACCCGCATCCTTGCGGGCCGCGAGCGGCCAGGTGCGGCCGTCATTTCAGTCGGGGAGGTAATCGGGAAGGGTTGGGGATTCTTTAATGAGGCCGGGGACGCGTCCGTGATGTCGGGGAGACGACAGGCCCCACGCGGGCCTCACGCCTGAACTCCTCGAATTCCTAGCAAAAACGGCTGTGCCTGATTTTCCCGCCACGCCCGGGTGCCCGGCACAGCGGGTATTCACGTTGCACAGCTGGGCGGCAGCAGCACATGGCGCCGGCACCTTCTCGCTTTCGCACGATCGGACCCGAACCCTCGGACCGCTACGCGCGCGTCCCGTTCGCCGCGCCATCGATTGGCCCCGACGAGATCGCCGAGGTCGTCGCGACGCTGGAATCAGGATGGTTGTCCACCGGCCCTCGCGTCGCGGAATTCGAGCTGGCGTTCGCGGAGTACGTGGGCGCCCGGCATGCGGTCGCGGTCAATTCGTGCACCGCCGCGCTGCACCTCTCGCTCATCGCGACTGGAATCGGCAGCGGCGACGAGGTCATCACCACGCCGCTGACATTCTGCGCGACGGCGAACGTCGTGCTGCACGCCGGCGCCACACCGGTCTTCGCTGATATCGATCCGGTCTCGCACAACATCGATCCGGCGGCCGTCCAGGCGGCGATCACGCCGCGCACGCGCGTGTTGATGCCGGTGCACTACGCCGGCCTGCCCGCAGACATGACCGCGTTTCAGCGCATCGCCGAGTTGCGCGGACTTCGAATCATCGAGGACGCCGCACACTGCGTCGAGGGTGTCGCCAACCGACTCAAGGTCGGATCGATTGCCGACTTCACCTGCTTCAGTTTCTACGCGACCAAGAACCTGACGACCGGCGAAGGTGGCATGGTGACGACCAACGACACCGCGGCCGCGGCCCTGATACGCGCGGCGTCACTGCACGGCATGAGCCGGGATGCATGGGCCCGTTACACGCCGAACGGGAATGCTCACTACGACGTCGTCATGCCTGGCTTCAAGTACAACATGATGGACATCCAGGCCGCGATCGGACTGCATCAGCTCGCACGGCTGCGCCGGATGCACGCTCGACGAGTCGCCATCTGCGCGCGCTACGACGCCGGGCTGGCGACGCTGCCGCTGCGTCTGCCCACACAGGCGCGTGAGGGAAGCGTTCACGCGCGACATCTGTATCCCGTTCTCCTCGACTCCGCGGCCGCTGGAATGTCGCGAGATGAGCTCAACGACCGGCTGCGCGATCGCGGCATCTCGACCAGCATCCACTTCCGCCCGGTGCATCTGCACCAGTACTACCAGGAGCGATTCGGCTTCCGGCGCGGCATGTTCCCCGTCGCGGAGTCGGTCTACGACGCCACGCTTTCGCTGCCGCTGTCGGCAGCCATGGATGACGCATCGGTCGATCGCGTCATCAACGCCTGCCATGACATCCTGCGCTGACCTGCGAGTGCTCTTTCGCGCTCCCGCCGGTGCCCGGCGTGGATTCGGTCACCTCGTGCGCTGCCGATCGCTGGCGCGCGCTCTGGGTGTACGTCCTCTGGTTGCACTGCGTGGCGGCACCGCGGTGCAGGAAGCCGCGCTCGGACTGGGATGCGACGTCGTTCAGGGCGGACCTTCGCAGTTGCTGCGATCGCTGGCCCCGGAGGTTCTCGTGGTCGACGACCCTGTCACTGCGGACGCCCGTCGCTGGATCGCAGCCGGCCGTCGCGCCGGCTGCCTCGTGGTGAGCGTGCACGATCTCGGGTTGGGATGTCTCGATGCCGACCTCGTGATCGACGGCAGCGTGACGATGAATGGCCGCGCGCGCCGCGGGACGACGCTCGCCGGGCCCCGCTATGCGTTGCTCGACCCCTCCATTCGCGACGAAGAGGAACAGCGCGACCCGTTCTCGGTGCTCGTCGCTCTTGGCGGCGGGCCGCGCGCCGAGCTCGCGGTCGACATCGCGGAAGCCATTGTCGACGCCGACCCGCGCGCGACGGTGCGCGTCGCTGGTGGCTTTGTCAGCACGCCGGCCACGCTGCCGAAGCAGATCACGTGGGTTGGTCCAAGTCACAGCCTGCGGCAGGAGATGGCGCGCGCCAGCGTCGCGGTCGTTGGCGGGGGAGTCTCCCTCTACGAAGCGTGCGCGCTCGGGACTCCGGCGATTGGTGTTCCGGTCGTGGCGGCACAGCGCCCGACGGTTGCGGCATTCGTCGCCCGTGGCGCTGCCAAAGGATCGGCACGGGGCACCGTGTCGGCTGAGACCGTGGCCGAAGCGTGCGTGTCGCTCCTGAGCGACGCCGCGATGCGACGGCATCTGTCCCGGATGGGCAGGCAGTTGATTGATGGACGAGGCGCATTCCGCGCCGCTGCTGCGGTGGCGCGACTGGCCGCTGGAGACTCCCGCTAGATGGCTGCAGTGATCTTCGACCTCGACGACACCTTGTATCCCCACGTTCAGCACGTGCACAGCGGGTTTGCCGCGGTCGCGACCTACGTCGATCGGCAGTGTGGCGTGCCGGCCAGGGACGTCTACTCGACCCTGCGCCGCATGCGGGAGCTCGGCCATCACGGCACTGAATTTCAGAGACTCTGCCAGGTGTATCGCCTTGATCCGGCGATCGTGACCGATCTCATTCGCCAGTACCAGACCCACCACCCGCAACTCTGGCTGAAACATGGCGCGGTGATGGCGCTCAACACGCTTCGTGAAGCGGGATGGCGGAGCGCGCTGCTGACCAATGGCGACCCCGCGATTCAGGCGAAAAAGGTTCACGCACTCGGGGTCGACGCCCTGGTCGATCACATCGTTTATGCGAGCGAGCACGCACCCGGCGGCAAACCGGCCCGTGCACCGTTCATCGAGGTGCTGAGCAGATTGCAGGTACCTCCTCATGCCGCGGTGATGGTCGGTGACGATCCCGTCAACGACATCGAAGGTGCGCGAGCCGTGGGCATGAGAACGATCTTCATCGCTGGCGCCGGGCGTGTGCCTCCACCCGAGGCTGACGCAGTCGTGCACCTTCTCAACGACGTGCCCCGCGTGGCGGCGGCTCTCGTTGGTCAGGAGATGGCCCATGCTGCGTGAGATCGGTGGGCGCCGGATCGGGCCGGACGCGCCGGTGTTCGTGATCGCCGAGATCGGCCTGAATCACGGCGGCTCGGTCGAGTGGGCGATCGAGCTCGTTGACGCCGCGGCGCAAGCCGGCGCCAGCGCGATCAAGCTCCAGACGCTCTACGCCGATCGACTCGTCGCCGCGGCATGCCCGGCTCCCGCTCATGTGCGCGCCTCGTCGCTGAGAGAATTCTTCGCCACCTTCGAGCTGGACCTCAAGGCTCACCGGGAGGTTGTCTGTCGCGCGCGCAAGCACGGACTCGCCGTGATGACGACCCCGTTTGCCGAAGACGTCATTCCATCCCTCAGCGAGATCGGATTCGATGCCTACAAGATCGCCAGCGGCGACGTTACGTATCTGGGGCTGATTGGCAAGGTCGCGGCAACAGGCCGTCCCGTTGTGATCTCGAGCGGCATGAGCGATCTGATCGACGTCGAGGCCGCACTTGACGCCGCGCGGGCGGCGGGTGGCAGCGATTTGGCCGTACTGCACTGTGTGTCTGCGTACCCCGTGCCGCCCGGCTCCGAGAACCTGCGTGCGATTGCGACCCTCGACGATGCGTTCCGGCTGCCCGTCGGTTTGTCCGATCATGGCAACGGCCTCGTGTCAGCCGTGACGGCGGTCACACTCGGCGCCTGCATCTACGAGCGGCATCTCGTCCTCGAGGGGGACACCAGCGCCATTGATGCTGCTGTGTCGAGCACCCCAAGCGAGCTGGCCCAGATTGTCCGCGCCATGGAGCAGGCGCGCCGTTCACTCGGATCCGGGGTCAAGGTCTGCCAGTCGGCGGAGTCGGTCAACGTGACCGCGAGCCGGCGCGGTCTCTACGCGCGCCGGGCGATGCGAATCGGCGAGCAGGTCTCGCGTGACGACGTCATCGCGCTTCGGCCGGCAACGAGAGTGGCGCCCTCGCGGATTGACGCGCTCGTTGGAGCGACGTTGCGACGCGACATCACTGCGGGAGCGCCCTTTGATCTTGGTGACATCGACGGGGGGATGCGGTGAGCGGCATGAACGTGTTGATCACGGCAGCCTCCCGCCGCGTGCCACTCGTACAGGCGTTCAACAACGCGCTCGTTTCGCTCGGAGTGCCCGGTCGTGTGGTGGTGACCGATGTCAACCCGCTGTCCCCTGCGGTGCAGGTCGCCGATCGCGCGTATCGTGTTCCGCTCGCCCACGACCCCGAATACCTGGCGGAGTTGCTGAAGATTTGCGAGTCGGAACGCATTGGCCTGGCGGTGCCGACCATCGACGACGAGGCCGAGTTATTCGGGGCGGCACGAGAGAGATTCGCGGAGCTGGGGACATTGGCTGCGTGCTCATCGCAGTCGACTGCCGCCTTGTGCAACGACAAGTACGCCACGTGGCGTCACCTGGCTGCCGCGGGTATTCCGGCCGCGCGTACATATCTTCCCAAGGACCTGGCGTCGAAGCCGCCCTTTCCGCTCTTCATCAAGCCGCGCATCGGACGCGGCGCGGTGGGCGCTCATCGCATCCGCAACAAGCGCGAGCTCGATTTCTTCGTCCGCTACGTCGACAAGCCGGTCATCCAGGAGTACCTGGAGAGTCCGGAGTACACGATCGACGTGTTGTGCGATCTGAACGGCCGGCCGGTGCACATCGTGCCGCGCGAGCGCGTCGTCATTCGCGCCGGGGTGATGGATCGTGGCCGAACGGTGAAGTGGCCGGCGCTCATCGAGCTGGCCGAACAGGTGTGCCAGGCCATTCCGTTCGTCGGGGCGTTCAACATCCAGTGCCGCCTGCGTGAGGGCTGGCCGGCAATCTTCGAGATCAACCCGCGCTTCTCAGGTGGCATTCCGCTGACCATTGCCGCCGGGGCGGACTTTCCCAAGCTGCTCATCAAGATGGCGCTTGGCATCCCAGTGCCGCCGGCGATCGGCGACTTCAAGGAAGGCACCTGGATGACGAGCTACGAGACGTCGTTCTTCCTCGACGAAACCAGCCTGCGTCTGCCCGTATGCGAACCACGCGCGCGCATGGGAGAGGTCGCGTAGTGCGGAGGAGGGCTGGCATCATCCTGCAGGCGCGGCTCGGGTCTTCCCGGCTCCCGGGCAAAGCCCTCGCGACCATAGCCGGTCAGACGATCCTCGAGCACTGCTTGCGTCGATTGATGTTCCCGGGCGTTGCGCCGGTTGTGCTCGCGACGACCGATCGTTCCGAGGACCAGGCGCTCGTTGATGTTGCAGAGCGTCTGGGCGCAGCCGTCTTCCGCGGCGACGCGAGCGACGTGCTCGGACGTTTCGTTGCCGCCGCCGCTGCTTTCGGCTTTGAGTCCATCGTTCGCGCGACCGGTGACAACCCTGGCACCGACATCGAGGCGCCGGGACGCCTGCTCTCAGCCCTCCGCGCGGCGGAGGCCGACTACGTCCACGAGCAGGGATTGCCGTACGGCGCTGCCGTCGAGGCCGTCACGCGTGATGCGCTGATCCGCGCGGCTCATGAAACCACGCAACCGGATGATCGCGAACACGTCACGATCTACGTTCGCCGCAATACACACCTGTTCCACGTCCTCGAGTTATTGGCACCCGCGCCGCTTCGGCGGCCCGGGGTCCGTCTGACCGTCGACACCGCGGAAGACCTTGCGCGTGTGCGCGCCATCTTCGAGCGAGCAGGTAGCGACATGCCTTCGCTCCGGCAGCTGATTGAAGCCGCCGGCCATCCCGTCCGCAGCGAGGTGGCCTGATGCGCCGGAAGCGGATGCTCGACGTCGCCTCGCTGCTGATGCTCCCGCTCGGCATCGTGATCGTCATCGCCGCACAACTGCTCGAAGGGGGAGCACCGCAGGCATTGGTTCAGGGACCCGCGGCGCTCATCGTCTTTGGCGGTACCTGTGCGGCAGTCCTGGTCAGCTATTCACCACGCGAGGTTGGCCGCGCGATCGCCGCAGTGGCCCGGACGTTCGAGCGTGCCGGAGACGATACCGACGCGCTGATGAAGAAACTCGTGGCCATCGCGGGCCGTGCACATCGCAAGGGCCTGATGTCGCTCGAGGCGGAGATTGGTGACCTTGACCACTCGCTCCTCCGTGACGGCCTCACGTTGATCGTCGACGGGACGTCCATCGAGGTGCTGCGCGACCTGGTCGCGTCGGAGCGACGTGCGCGTGATGCCGATGAGGAGCAGCCGGCGCGGGTATTCGAGGCGGCCGCCGGTTATGCGCCGACGCTCGGCATTCTGGGTGCGGTGCTCGGGCTGATCGAGGTCATGCATCACCTGTCCGAACCGGCCGCGCTCGGGTCTGGCATTGCGGTCGCGTTCGTCGCGACCGTCTACGGTGTTGGTGGCGCCAACCTACTGTTCCTCCCGCTCGCCGGCCGCCTGCGCGAGCGTGCTACGGCTGCGAGCCGGCGTCGCGATCTCGTCGGGGAAGCGCTGTTTGCGATTCACGCGCGGACCAATCCGCGTCTGGTCGAGCACAAGCTGAAGGTGCTGTCGGCATGACGCCCTCGTCACCACACCAGCGTGGAGGTGGCCAGGACCGCTGGCTGCTGTCGTACGCCGACTTCGTGACGCTGCTCTTTGCGCTGTTCGTCACGATGTATGCCGTGTCGACGGTCGACGCGGACAAGCTTGCGCCGGCCGCTTCGTCCATGCGCTCGGCCTTTGAAGGAGAAACGGCCCAGGCACCGACGGCACCCGCCACCGATCTTGGCGTCATCGTGGCGCAGCAGCCACCGCGGATGGATCGAGTGCGTCACGAGCTGGCACGAGTACTGGCCGATGCCATTGCGGCCGGCCGCCTGGAACTGATCGAGGACTCGCGGGGCCTGGTCGTCTCGCTTCCCGAGCGAGCGACCTTCGCACCGGCAAGCACCGAGATGACGACGACGGCGCTCGACCTGGTCGGACAGGTTGCCATGGCAGTGAAACCGTTCGAGCGCCCGCTACGGATCGAAGGGCATACCGACGATGTGCCCATCAGCACGCGCGAGTTCCGCTCGAACTGGGAGCTGTCGACCGCACGCGCGGCCACGGTCATCAGGTTCCTGATCGAACGCGTCGAGTTCGATCCCCGCCGCCTGTCGGCAGCGGGCTACGCAGAGTTTCATCCACGTGTTGCGAACGATTCCCCCGAGAACCGCGCACGCAACCGTCGCGTGGACATCGTGATTCTGGAGGCGTCATCGTGATCGAGATGGACCGCGAAGCCGAGCAGCGGCTGCTCGGGCGGCCGGTGGAGAGTGTGCTGACGGC
>JAICEG010000066.1 GCA_025924295.1 Vicinamibacteria bacterium | reverse complement strand
CGTCTCGCGCGCCTGCTGCGCTGCGAGGTACTCGGGGCCCTGAGGCAATGTTCGAAAGGCATGAACCGTTCCGGGAGCAGTCACCATCAGGGCGACGAGCGCGCTGGCCATGACCAGGTCGAGCGCGGGGCTCATCTGGAGACGGGCGCGCAGCCCCGGCCAACGTCGCGAGGTCTCGTCGAGCACGCGGCCGACAGCCCAGACCACGGTCGCCAGGAAACAGAAGTACGTGACGTTGTACGTGCGTCCCTCGCCCGTGTGATTCACGGCACCGTACTCCCAATACAGAGGGAACAGCGTGATGTAGACGACAGCCACCGGAACCAAGATCGCCGTACCCACTCGGGACCCTCGCCGTAGCGCGGATGAGTCCAGCCGCGGCCCGCGCCACCACCAGGCGGCGAACGCGGCCACCCATAGCAAAGGATACGAGGCGAAATCCGCCAGGAATCGTACTGACTGGCGCCCTGTCTCAATCAGGGCAAACCCCAGATTGTGGCGCGAGGGAATGTCCGGGTACGAATTGCTTCGGATCGCATTGCCAGGAGCGGCCAGAGACACGACGGTCGAAACGACAGCCATTCCCAGGAGCCACATGAGAAAGCTGTGACTCCTGCCGGTCCGTCTGCGATCGACCGCGACGACTCCGGCAATCGTCATGAGTACGACAGGCGCCAGCACCTCGTTGAAGCCGGGGAGCAACACGGTCAAGATCACCGCCGCGATGCCGCGGCCGACACCGGGGCGCTCCTGGCCCACGATGCCGACCAGAAGTGCCAACCACACGAGGTAAACGATGATCGCCCACTGATAGGTGATCGCACTCGTCATCCAGAAGAACGCTTCGGTCGGCGAGGGAAGTCTCCCGATGAACACGACCGTCGCGACGACTGCCGTCGCTGCGAGCTCCACCTGCGACAAGCGCCGGGGAGCGAGCGCTGAGATTGCTGCCCGCGCGGCGAGCAGTGTTGCCACCACGGTCAATACGCAGAACCAGGGATAGATCGTCGCAAGATCCCAATGGCTCAGGGCTCCCTGGATAAAAGTCGGCGTGTAGCGTCCGGTCCATTCCAGATACGTTGTGGACTGCATCCGCCAGAAGCCTTTCCGCGCCTCCACGGCGACGCAGTAGTCGTCGGCGGACGGGAATGGATACTGGGCCAGGGCCAGGACCGGCGCAAGGGACACGACCGCTCCCGCGAGGACGAGCAGTACGATCAGTAAGGGAAGTCGGGTGCTCCTCACTGTTGCGCGCGGCGGATCTTAACCTAAGAGTAGCGGCTCGCCGACTCCGATATCGGTGATCCCGGCGCGGCGCCTCGATCCGCACAAGGGCGGACGAGCGGTCATGCCCGTCGTATACTCCCGCCATGACGCTGCGGGCCATAGCGCTGATTCTGGGGGTTTCGGCGAGCGTCGTCACGGTGACGGTGGGTGCCCAATCGAGTACCCTGTTCACCTTCCACAGCAATCCGTGGATCAATCTGCATTTCTTCGTCAGAGTCGCCGCGCGAGGTGTTCCTGTTCAGGCCGATCTGTCGGAACAGGAACGGGCGGTCTGGGCCGCAGGCGTCGAGTTCTACAAGCCGTACGCCGCGCGCGATCTCTTCGACCAGGAGCTACTGGACATCAAGTGGGCCCTTCGCGGGGCCGAGGGCAAGCTCAGCCTCGAGGGAGTCGCGATCGACAGCCGCCTGCGAGCGACGCTCGAGCGCCTGATGCCGATCTATCAAAAGCACTGGTGGCCCGCGCACGACCGCGCCAATCAGGCATGGATCGCCGCCGTGAAACCGCTGATCGAACGCCACGGCGGTGCGCTTGCCGCAGCGGTCACCGCCGTGTACGGAGCGGCCTGGCCAAGCGAACCGATGCCGGTCGATCTGTCGTGGGTGGGTGGACCAAGCGGAGCGTACTCGACCGGGCCGCCCCGGCATATCATCATGCCCTCGTCAGACGCGAGCCTCCGAGGGAATGCCGCGCTGGAGATCCTGTTTCACGAAGCGTCGCATCACTGGGGAATCGTGTTGGTCAGCGGCATTCTCGAGGCTGGCAAGCAGCAGGCTGTGACTCTTCCACCGCAGCTATGGCATTCAGTGCTGTTCTACACGGCCGGCGAGCTCACGACACGCGAGTTCCGGGCGCATGGCATCACCGACTACGTCGAGTACTCGACACGCGCCAACCTGTACACCCCGATGTGTGGCGCCGGCTGCCGGGAGAAGATCATCGAGCACTGGACGCCGCGTCTGGACGGCAAGCGCTCGATTGATGAGGCGCTCACGGCGCTCGTGGGATCATTCAAATGAAGACGCTCTGCCACGAGTCCTGATTCGTGGCTTCTCCGGGGCACGAGCCTTCGCTGGGCGTTCGATCGCTCCGGATGCAGCCGCCCGGAGGAGGCGACGGAACGTCAGGCATTCCATGTGGCTCGGTGCGGGGCAAGCGGCGGCGTGTCGCAGACTCCTGCGCATCACGCTCAGTCGACGGATCGTGCGGTCGAGCTCGTCGGCCTTGGCGGCAAGCAGCCGCCGGTCGATGCGCGGTCGTCCGTCGGCACCGAACATACGGGCGATCTCGTCGAGCGTGAAGCCGACGCTGCGTCCAAGCGCGATCAGCGCCAGCCGCTCCAACACTCCATAATCGAACAGGCGGTGCAGACCTCGCCTGCCGATGGAGGCGATCAGCCCCTTCTCTTCGTAGAACCGCAGCGTCGAGGCAGGACCTCCGGAGCGCCGCGTCACTTCGGTGATGTCCAGGTCTGTCCCCCCGGGCTTGACCTCAAGTCGACTTGAATTGGCATAGTGAGGCTATCGCGTTTTCACGCGACGCAAACGGGGGAAGAAATGGATGTCACACACCAGAGCGATAGCGAACAGACGGCACTGTGGAATGGCCCCGCTGGGCGCGCCTGGGTCGACGCGCAGGGGTTGCTCGACCAGGTCTTCAGATCGATCGAAGACCGGCTCGTCGAAGAAGTCGATGCGAGATCCGCGAGCCAGGTACTCGACGTCGGCTGCGGCACTGGCAGCACGACGCTCGCCGTCGCGCGACACCTTGGCTCGAGGGGTTATTGCGTCGGCATCGACGTGTCAGAGCCGATGATTGCTGCCGCCAGGGTCCGCGCTGAACGGGAAGCCCCGCTGGCCCGCTTCATCCGTGCCGACGCGCAGACGTACGCCTTCGATCCCGCAAGCTTCGACATGATCATCTCGCGCTTCGGTGTGATGTTCTTCGACGACTTCGCCCGCGCCTTTGCGAACCTGCGGAGTGCCGCGACCGACAACGCCGAGCTTCGGCTCGTCGCCTGGCGGGGTGCTGCAGAGAATCCGTTCAGGACCACGGCCGAGCGCGCGGCGGCGCCATTCATGCCGAACATCCCGGTCCGCCAGCCAGACGGCCCCGGGCAGTTCGCCTTCGCGGACCCGCAGCGGGTGTCCCGCATCCTGGAGCAGAGCGGCTGGGCCGATACCGACCTCGAGCGGATCGATGTGCCCTGCACATTTCCGGAGAAAGAGTTGGTCGGTTACTTCACCCGGTTCGGTCCACTCGGGCGGATCCTTCCAGAAGTGGATGAGCAGACCCGCAGGCGGGCCATTGACACGGTGCGTCCCGCCTTCGACCTATACGTGCACGGATCTGAAGTCCGCTTCACCGCCGCGTGCTGGATGATCCGCGCCCGCGCTTAAACGCGCCTCTCTGGCCACTGCAGCATCTGCGCATCGAAGCCGATACAGCTGGATGTGCACACGTATGTGTGCATCTGCCAGAGAAGTTTCAGCCAAAGATTCACGGCAATGAACAGCCTGAAATGTGCCCAGTGCGGGCTCGTCAATTTTGCGACGAGCGCGACCTGCCGGCGGTGCAGCGCCGAGTTGACGGCAGAGGCGCCTCAGTTTCAGCACACGCCCCAGGCGCAGGCCCCTACGTACCAGGGACGCGGCTTTGGACGCTGGCTGTTATGGATCGCCAGCGTCACCGCGATCATCATGATTAGTTGTTACGTTTCCCTGCTCGCGAGCTCAGACGGACTGAGCACCGAGGAGCGGCAGATGGTCATGCGCGCAATCAGCGAACTCGACCGCGCCGGCTTCTCACGCGAATCGTTTGCGCTTCGTCGTCTCGTCAGCTACCGCGCCACCGACAATTGGTGGAATCGATACGTCGGACATCAAACGGCCTACGCAGCCACCAACTATCCGTTTGGTGTCGTGACACTCTATCCCGCGTTCTTCAAGTTCCCGGTGGACGACGTCGAGAGGGCAACGATACTGCTGCACGAGGCCTATCACGTGTTCGGCGAGGCGGAAAAAGCGGCGCTTCAGAAGGTCTGGATTGGAAAGAAGAGGCTGGGATGGACGTCCCTCTCATATAGCCACACCCGAGTGTGGAAGAACACTCGCGAGTGGACGGCGGGTGGCGTACCGCTGTTGTTCAGATGTGGTCCCGATCGGCAGTCGGATTGCCTGGAGTAATCGACCGCAGCGTGTCCGGCTAAAGCCGGACACTACGTGAGACTCAGACCTGCGCGGCCTTCAGCGCCGCCAGCACGCGCGCATTCCTGAACGGCACGCGCCGCAGGCGCACGCCGGTGGCGTCGAACACGGCGTTTCCAATCGCCGCGAGCGTCGGCTTCAACATCGTCTCGCCGGCACCGTAGTGCGGCAGGTCCGATCGCTTCGGGTTGGGATCGCCGTTGACCAGGACGACCTCGATCGATTCGGGACAGTCGGCGTGCGTCAGCGTGGGAGACGAGACCCAGTCAACGCTCGTCACCTTCTCGGTGTCGAAGCTCA
This sequence comes from Vicinamibacteria bacterium, assembly GCA_025924295.1. GTDB lineage: Bacteria > Acidobacteriota > Vicinamibacteria > Vicinamibacterales > UBA2999 > Gp6-AA40. The sequence goes on along the minus strand of JAICEG010000066.1, from coordinate 10,869 downwards.
CTTCTTCGTGGAGTGCGCGACTCAGCCCGTAGAGCAGCCCGGCCTCGATCGTTCGCCGCAACCCTTCCGGATTGATGATGAGGCCGCAGTCGTGGGCGCACACGAGCCGCTTCACCCACACGCGACCGGTTCGCCTGTTCACCTCGACCTCGGCGATCTGAGCCACGACAGTCTGGCTCCGGTAGGTGTAGGCGATGCCACGCCCGGTGAGAACGTCTCCGTTCGCTGCGCGTTTCGGCGAGGGGCGGGTATCCCACTTGAACGCCTCGACCGCCGCCTTGATACACGCAATCGAGCGTGCCCGCTTGAAGCCACTGTCATCGTCGGGCGCTGCCTGCAGCAGCTTCATTCTGAACTCCACCGGGTCGGCGTTCGCGGCCGCAGCCAGTTCGTCGATGAAAGACTCCGAGGCAAACGTCGCCTGCGGACCATTCGGATCGCGGAGGTTGCCCGTCCTCAGCGGCGTCTCCCAGACAAGCGGCAGGCTGACGACGTGCAGCGCCATGCGGCGATTCGGGATGGCGTACATCTCGCTCGGCGCGGCGGCACTGCCGCGTGCCGGCATCTCTCGCCTGTTGCCCATCAGCTGCGAGATCAACACCGTATCGTGCTCGTTGTATCCAAGGTGATTGAAATCGGCGGAACGAGCGTCGTACTCGAAGGCGACGAGGTTGCCCTGGGCGTCCAGGCCTCCGCGCACCCGTACGGCAAATGCTGGTCCCTTCGTGTCCCACGCCGTCTCTTCGTTCCGCATCCACTGCACGCGGACCGGGCGGCCGAGCTCCTTCGCCAGAAACGCCGCCTCGAACCCGGCATCGTCGGCGGCCGTGCGACCGTAGGCCTGCGGCCCCTCCATCCACACCACGCGCACGCGGTCGCGCGGCATCTTGAGAAACTCGGCGACACCGTCGCGCAGCCCGTACGACTTCATGTCGTTGGAGTAGATCGTCAGCTGATCGTTCGAGGGATCCGCCATCGCATGCGCGGGACCGATGGCCGTGTGTCCCTGGAACGGAATCTCGTACGTGGCTTCGAGGACTTTCGCGGCTCCCTTCAGTGCACCGTCAGGGTTGCCGACGACAGTCGGCATCGCGCTGAAGGTGGGTGTCGCGCTGCGCATGAAGTTGAAGAGATTCTCCGACGTCGGAAAGGGCGCCGTCGCCGGCTTCTGCCAGTTCACCTTGAGCTGCCTGGCCGCCTGAATCGCCTGTTCTTCACGCTCGCAGACAACCGCAACGTAGTTGCCCCTGCTGACGACCTTCAGGAACCCGGGAACACCCTTGACGGATGACTCGTCGATGCTCACCAGCTTCGCGCCCGCGAACGGAGGCTTCACGTTGCGCGCGTGAACCATGCCCGGGACTTTGGCATCGACCGCCCATTTGAGTGAGCCATCGACCTTGGGCGGGATGTCGTAGCGCTGCGGAGACGTGCCGACGACCTTGAACTGCTGCACGTCTTTCAGCGGCGCCGTGCCGGTCGTCGCGTTGATGTTGTTGCCGGTCAGTGTGACGTTGAACCGCTTGCCGCCGATCAGCTCTCCGTAGGTCACCTTCTTCGACGGATCGGCAGCGACTGACACCACGCCATCGGTGACGACGAGTTGCCCGACCGGCACGCCAAACCGCGCGGCCGCCAGTTCGAGCAGGACGCGACGGGCTTCCGCGGCCACACGACGCATCGGGTATCCATCGGTCTGCAGCGCATCCGATCCACCCGAGCCGCCCTGATCGACGGTGACGTCAGTCGTCCCCATGACACAGCTCGTGCTGTCGTAGGGCATGTCGAGCTCGTCGGCCATGATCTGCCGGAAGGCCGTCCCGGTTCCTTGGCCGAGGTCGGTCTTCCCCACGAAGAACGTCGCGGTGTTGTCCTGGCGAATCACGATCCACGAGTCGAGCTGCCTGAAGTCGAGGTCAGGGTACGGACCTGGCCCCTGGGCGAGAAGCGGGATCTCGTTCCCCACACCGGCGACGCTGAAGCCGACCACGAGGAAGCCGGAGGTCTTGATGAAATCGCGACGGGTCGTCATGCGATCACCTCGCTGCCCTTCTGCTCGCTGTCCTCGTTGCGGGCGGAGGTGATCGTCTTCGCGGCGAGCTTGATGGCTGACTGGATCCGGTAGTAGGTCATACAGCGGCACAGCGTGCTGGCCATGCCCTGGCGGATCTGCGCATCGGTCGGCGTCGGGTTCTTGTCGAGCAGCGCTTTGGCGGTCATGATCTGCCCGTTCTGGCAGAAACCGCATGCCGGCACCTGCTCGTCGATCCACGCCTGCTGCAGCGGGTGGAGCTTGCCATTCACGGCCAGCCCTTCGAGCGTGGTGATCTCGGCACCCTGCACCGTCGACACCGGTCGAATGCACGAGCGCACGGCTTCGCCCTTGATGATCACGGTGCACGCCCCGCACTGTCCGAGACCACAGCCGAATCGAGGCCCCTGCAGGTCGAGGTCGTTGCGAAGCACGTACAACAAGGGTGTCGCGGGGTCTACGTCAACGGTGTGTGACTTCCCGTTCACCCTCAGGCTGATATTGGCCATGGCCTAGCGTCTCCATCCGGTTGAGCCGCGTGACGCGCAACTCGTTGCAGAGGACCAATTGTGTCATACGGTAGCCAGAAACCCTCCCGCCTGATGCGTCCAGAGCGTCGCGTAAATGCCTCCCCGCTCGAGCAGAACGTCGTGCGACCCGTGCTCGACGATACGGCCACGTTCGAGCACGACGAGGCGGTCCATGCGGCGGACCGTCGAGAGCCGGTGTGCAATCACGATCGCCGTGCGATTGGCCATCAACGTCCAGAGGGCGTCCTGGATGAGACTCTCGCTCTCCGAGTCGAGCGAGCTCGTCGCCTCGTCGAGGATGAGGATCGGCGCATCCTTGAGGATGGCTCTTGCAATGGCAATGCGCTGCCGCTGTCCTCCCGACAGCTTCACGCCGCGCTCGCCTACCAGCGTGCGGTAGCCATCGGGAAGCGTCTCGATGAACTCCGCCGCATGCGCAAGGTGGGCAGCGCGTCGCACATCGGCGTCCGTCGCCTCGAGTCGGCCGAAGCCGATGTTGTCCGCGATTGTCCTGTGAAACATCGAGGGGTCCTGAGGCACGTAGGCAATCGACTCGCGCAAGGCGGCCTGCGGCACCTGATCGATCGGCTGTCCACCAATCAGGATCTGCCCCTCGTCAACGTCGACGAAGCGCAGCAGCAACCGCGTCAACGTCGTCTTGCCGCCACCGGATCGGCCCACGAGCCCGACCTTCGTTCCCGGCTCGATGGCGAGCGAGAAGCGGTCGAAGAGCAGCGGCTGCGAACGCGAGTAGCGGAACGTCACATTCTTCAACTCGACGCCCGAGTGCGCCACGGCGAACGTTTCGGTCGCCGGTGCGTCGACCACCCTGGGTGGATCCAGCAGCAACTCGGTGAACTGCGCCGCATCGGTCAGCGCGCTCTCGAGGTTGCGGTAGATGCGGTTGAACTCCCATACCACGCGCGTGGCTGCCGTGTAGTAACTGAACGTGATGAACACCGCTTCGAGGCTGGCGCCGGTGCCGGAGCTCACCGCCAGCGCGACGACGATCCCCAGCGTGTTGGTGAGCACGTGCAGCGGCGCGGAAATGGTGTCGATGCGCAGGTTGTGGTAATCCCACGACCGTAATGTCTTCGTGGCGAGGTCGCCCACGTTGCGCGCGTGGATGCGTGCTTCGTGCGGTTCACGTGCGAACGCGCGAACCGCTTCGGCATTGGTGATCGAATCAGCGACATGACCAGCCGCCAGGTTGGAGGCCTCCTCACGCTGATCGACCAGCCGCTGCCGGCGGCGGATGAGCGGCAGCACCGCCGCCAGCGTCGCCAGCAGCATGCCGATGAGGACCACCATCAAGAGTGGTGAGTACGACCAGAGCACGACGCTGGCGAACACCAGCGGCAGCACACTCGCCGACAGGTCGAGGCACAGGGCATCGAACGCGGTCTCGAAGCGCCGGGCATAGCCGACCACACGCTTGGTGAGCGAGCCGGCAAAGTTGTCGTGGAAGAACGACAGATCTTTCCTGAGCAGCTCGTTCATCGCCTCGATGGACAGCGATTCCATGGCGCGAATTTCAATCCGCGTTATGAGCAGAAGGGCGATGCGCCAGATCCCCTCGCCCAGCAGCCAGACACCCGCGAAGGCCACGATATAGGGAGCCACCTCGCGCGCAGACAGCTGTTCGTCACGCGCGAAAGTGGCGAGCAGCCTGGCGATGATCAGCGGCGGTACGTAGACGATCAAGGCGTTGGCAACGCCCGGCAGAATCAGCGCGGGGATGGCAAGGGCTGGGCGCGCACGGACCTGGGCAGCGTAACGGCGGACGGTCAACCAGAGGGCTGCCGTGAGACGTCGAGGATCCCGTGCGGCGTTGCTGCTCATCGTGACGGACCCAAGCGGAAAGGCGGCCAAAAACGAAAAGGGCCATCACCTCGTCCCAGGTGATGGCCCTTCTCGAAACTCGGCGTTTGAGACGACTACATCCCCGGGTCGTGGCCCACGATGGCGTGCTTCGGAAGCAGCACACCCGCCCACGCACCGGTAGTCGTCATGATGATCAAGGAGAACACATGCGATCGATCGCTGTCAATCGCATGAACTCCCAAAACCTCCAACTCCCAACCCCCAACTCCCAATTGCTCTCTCTATATTCGCTGCTCGACCTCCATCCGCTGCGACAACGGAACCCACCGGCGGTCAAGCGGACCGGCATACTCCGACTGCGGGCGAATGATTCGGTTGGCCCGCTGTTGCTCGAGGGCGTGTGCAATCCACCCGCTCACACGGCTGATGGCGAAGGCAGGTGTGAACAGCGAGACGTCGAGCCCAAGGCCATGCAGGAGCAGCGCCGTGTAGAACTCGACGTTCGTCTGCAGCCGGCGGCCAGGCTTGTACTCCTCCAGCAAGCGAATCGCCGTCGCTTCAACCGAGCGGGCGAGTGTGTAGAGGGACATGTCGCCGGCGCGCGTGAACATCCGTTCGGCCGCCTGCGCGAGCACGTCGGCGCGCGGGTCGCGGACCTTGTAGACGCGATGCCCGAATCCCATCAGCTTCTCGCCCGCTTCGATTTTGGCGCGCAGCACCGGCTCCGCCCTCGCGGCATCGCCGATCTCGAACACCAAGTCGAGTGCCGGCCCCGGTGCTCCGCCGTGCAGTGGTCCCTTGAGCGCTCCCAGCGCTCCAACCACGGCGGAGACGAGATCCGAGCCGGTCGAGGTGATCACGCGCGCCGTGAACGTCGACGCGTTGAGCCCATGATCGACCACGGTGTTCAAGTAGGTCTCGAGGCCGCGAACCCGCTCGGGGTCCACCACTTCCCCATTCAACATGGAGAGGAACCCGGCGGCATGACCCAGGTCCGATCGGGGCGCAAGCGGTTCCATTCCTTTCGTCAAGCGCCAGTAGGCTGCAACGATGGTCGGAAAGCACGCGACGATGACCGCTGGCTCCTCGGACCTGAGCGAGATAGTACCCGCCGCGGCACGCAGCGCATCCATCGGCGCGAGGTTGGCGCGTGCACATTCCCGGAGCAGCGCGATCGTGGCCGGGGCCAGGGCGCGCGCGGCCGCCAGCGTCGCGCGGAACGACTCGAGCTGTGCGTTCGATGGCAGCTCACCATGCCAGAGCAGCCAGGTGGTCTCCTCGAAGGTCGCGTGCGCAGCCAGCTCACCCACCTGGTACCCCGCGATGACCAGCTCACCGCGCTCCCCGTCGACGTGACTGAGCCGGGTGGTCGCCGCGACAACGCCCTCGAGACCGCTGTTCACCATAGGCCCACCGTACGTGGCCATGTATCATCGTGTCAACGTTGATTGGTCAATCAATATGAGTGCTGACACCCCGTGGATGGACGCCGATGCCGCAGCGCGCCTGCTCGGCGTAAGCCGCACGACTCTCTACGCGTACGTGAGCCGCGGATACGTCCGCTCGCAAGCGACCGCCGGCCCATCGCGCGAGCGGCTGTATTCACGTGACGATGTGGAGCGCCTGCGGCGGCGGACCGAAGCGCGCCGCAACCCTGACAAGGAGGCCGCGCGGTCTCTGCAGTGGGGTCTCCCGGTGCTCGAATCGTCGATCTCGTTCATCGACGGGCAGCGGCTGTACTACCGCGGACACGACGCCGTTGCGCTGTCGCGCTCGCGATCGATTGCCGACGTGGCAGCCCTGATCTGGAGCGGCCGGTTCGAGGACTCGTTCTCGTCGGCACCGCCGCGCGCGGCGGTGCCGCGCGTCCCGGCTGATGCGGCGCTCCCGTTCGTGGCGCGCGCGCAAGCCATCCTGGCGTTCGCCGCCGCCCGCGATCACGCTGCCTACGATCTTCGCGCGAGCAGCGTGCCGCACACCGGCTGGCGGATCCTGCATCTTCTGACGCGCGCCGCCCGGTCCTCCCCGGTTGCACCGACGATCGATCAGACGCTCGCGCGCGCGTGGGGCGTGAAGGGACACGGCATCGATCTTCTGCGCAGTGCCCTCATCCTGTGCGCTGATCACGAACTCAACGTCTCGTCCTTCACCGCTCGCTGCGTCGCATCCGCCGGCTCACAGCCCTATGCCGTGGTGATCGCGGGTCTCGCGGCGCTGGAAGGCATCCGGCACGGCGGCGTCAGCGCCCGTGTTGAAGCGATGCTCGACTCAATGCATCGCGCACGGTCGCCACAGGCGGCGGTGAGAGAGCGCCTGCGTCGCGGGGAATCCATCGATGGCGTCGGCCACCCGCTCTACCGCGGCGGCGATCCGCGCGCGACCGCGCTGTTCGACATGTTGCGGGAGGGGTACGCGAAGTCGCGCGAGCTGGCATTCGTGCTGGCTGTCGCCGAGGCGTCCGCCGCGCTGACCCGCGAGCGTCCGAATCTCGACTTCGCACTCGCGGCCGTGGCCCGCGTCCTCCGTCTCCCGCCCGGCTCTCCACTCACGATCTTCGCGATCGGCAGAACGATCGGCTGGATCGGCCATGCCATCGAGCAGTACGCAACCGCTCAGCTCATTCGTCCACGCGCGAAGTACGTCGGCGTGCTGCCAAACACACTTCTGTAATGGGGTCGGGAGTCATTTGTTGAGGACACCGGCGGTATACTCCGCGAAGGAGATCTCAATGAGGGCCATCTCGTGTGTCGTGCTCGTACTGCTGGTCGGCGCCACGACTGTCGCGCAATCACCCATTCGCCCGGGGCGATGGGAAGTCGTGATGCAGATGGACATGCCGAACATGCCGGTGAAGATGCCGGAGATGAAGACCACGCAGTGCGTGACCCCGGAGCAGGCCAAGGATCCCGCGAGCGCGTTGCCATCGGGACCGCAGGCTGGCCGCGGTGGCAAGTCCGACTGCAAGGTCTCGGACTACAAGGTGTCCGGCCAGACGGTCACGTGGAAGGTGGCCTGCACCATGCCGCAGCCGATCACGAGCACCGGCGAGATGACCTTCACCGACGACAGCTATGCCGGCACGATGAAGATGAACACGGCGCAGGGTGACATGAACATGAAAGTCTCCGGCAAGCGACTCGGCGACTGCACGCCGTAGCGGAACTAAGAACGAAGAACGAAGAACGGAGAACTCAGGAACGACGGGAACGCCGCGGTCGTGTCGCAGCGGCGCGGGTTCCGGGTGGCGGTGCCGTGCTCGAGCGCACCACCACGACATGCGGCAGGGTGACCGATTCGGGTGCGCCCTCGCCCTGCAGGATCTGCAGCAGCAGCTTCACGGTGCCTTCCCCGATCTGTCTCATCGGCTGCGCAATGGTCGTGAGCGGCGGATCGAGATAGCGGGCGAACCGGATGTCGTCGAATCCGACGATCGACAGGTCGTCGGGCACACGCAATTTCCGCCGGCGCGCCGTCTCGAGCACGCCCATCGCCATTTCGTCGTTGAAGCAGAAGATCGCCGTGGGCGGATGTTTGCGTTCCAGCAATCGCTCGCCCGCGACGGCGCCAGACTCGATCGAGAAGTCACCGTTCATGACGATGAAGTCGCGCTCGGCGCCTGCCTTCTTCGCGCGCGCCGTGGCGCCGTGCAGACGATCGCGGCTGAGCGGACTCACCAGCGGCCCGGTGACGATACCGATACGGCGATGTCCGAGGCGATAGAGATGATCCATCGCGTCCGACGCCGCAGTGGCGTTGTCGATGTGCACGCTCGGAATACCCAGTCGCGGGCTGAACTCGCATCCATTGACGATGGGCGCGCGACCGGGGGGCAGCGTTCGCACGAGCGCGGCGGCTTCTTCCGGCACGCGATGTCCGAGGAAGATGAGGCCGTCGGCCTCCTTGCGCCGCAGCATCAGCGCATAGCGCTCCTCGCGCTGCTCGTCGTGCTGCGTGTCTCCGAGCAGAACCGAATAGCCAGCGCGCTGCGCGGTGTCCTCGATCCCTTGCAGGATGAGCGAAAAGAACGGATTGGAAATATCCGGCACCGTGACGAGCAGCTTGCGCGTCCGCAGTGTCCGCAGGTTGGTCGCGGACGCGTTCGGCGTGTAGCCGAGCCGCTCGACCGCGGCCATGACCCGGCGCCGGGTGTCAGGCGCAACCACAGCGGGCTGGCTGAGCACGCGCGACACCGTCGCAGTCGAAACGCCGGCTCGCCTGGCGACTTCGTAGATGTTCGGCACGGCAGGCCATCATACCAGCAGGGTCGCGAACGGACTTCGAAGTTCCTCCGCCATCTCCGCGTGCAGGTGCGCGCAGCCCTGAACAACCGCCCCGCGCGCCGGGCTCGATAACTACGGTGATGCGCCTGCTGTTTCGCCGTGTCGCGCCCGATCGACTCGAGATCCGCGAGGGCGGCGGCTGCATGACGATCTTCGGCCTGCCGTTCTTTGCTGCCGGTGTCTTCATGCTGCTCGTCAGCGCGGGATTGATACCCGTCGAGGGTGGCGACGACGTGCTCACACGCATCGTGCTGCCCCTCATGGGCATCGCCTTCACGCTGGTTGGCGGCGCATTGTCCTTCGGTCGAGCGTGGACCATCGTCGACGGCACACGGCGAGAGGTTCTCAAGCAGTGGGGACTCCTCGTCCCCATGCGTTCCGAGAGCGAGCGCGTGGACAACCTCTCCGCCGTCGCGCTCGAATTCCAGAAAGGCGACTCAGACTCCGCGGACACGTTTCGCGTCGGCCTGAAGGCGCGCACAGGCAGGCATATTCAGTTGTGCAGCTCGACTCAATTCGCCGACGCGAGGTCGTGCGCCATCGCCGTTGCCGAGATGCTGCGCGTCGACTTCGAGGATGCCACGACCGATCATCCGGTTCGCCTGATGGCAGGCGAGGTGGAGATGCCGCTGCAGCAACGTCTCCAGATGGAGGGGCGCGTCAGCGGATCGTCCGAGCGGCCAGCGAACGCGCGCAGCAACGTCCAACGCGAACGCGACGCGCTGCGAATCACGATTCCAGCGCCGCGGTCACACCCGATCGCATACCTGCTCACGTTGATTCCCGTGGCGATTGCGGCGGCCTTCGCCACCTCGATGCACGAGTTCTTCCGCCAGACGCGCACACCCGACCCGGTGGCGTGGGCCTTCCTCGGCTTCTTCCTCCTCTTCTTCGGTGTCCTGCCGGCCGTCACCGCACTCAACGGCTACCTGCGCACACGACGCGGCGGCACGATCGTGACGGTGTCGCCATCAGGAATCGGCATCCAGGAACGCGGCGCGTGGAGAACAGGACGGATGAACTCGATTCCAGCCGCGGACATTCTCGATATCGACTTCAGCACCCGTGAATCTGCCGCGCACGTCGCCCGGCTCGCCGCCGAGCAGCGCGCGCGTGATCTGTCCGCGGCCAGGTCGACGCCGATCGGTCCCCGTACAGAACGGATGCTCAAGTCGCTCAGCCGCTTCGCACACGCCGACGGCATCACGATCAAGACACGCCAGGGATTCACGACGTTCGGAAAGGGCCTCGCCGACGAGGAGATCAGCTACCTCCACGCACTCGTGCGCCAGGCTCTGCTCGCTCTCTCCTAACGGGTTAGCACTACTTCACAGAACAGCTCTGGCCTCGCCCGGGGGTGTGCGCTCATGGCCAGACGTTCTGGTATAGGCTTACGCGCACCGCAGTGACTCTCGCTGCGTATCTGAACCGAACTCAACGGAGGCCATGGAATGCGTAAGTGTCTGTGGGGCGTACTCCTCGTTGCAGCAGCGACCCTTCTTCCCTCGACTGCGTGGGCCCAGGCATCAATCGCGGGCTCCACTCGAGACACGTCCGGCGCGGCACTGCCTGGCGTGACCGTCGAGGCGACGAGCCCGGCACTCATCGAAAAAGTGCGGACGACCGTGAGCGACGCGAGCGGCCTGTATCGCATCGTCAACCTGCCACCGGGAACCTATACGGTGACGTTTGCGTTGCCTGGCTTCAATCAGGTCAAGCGCGAAGCAATCGAGCTCACCGGATCGTTCACGGCACAGATCGACGCCGAGATGGCGGTGGGCGGAGTTTCGGAGACGATCACAGTCACCGGTGCATCGCCGATCGTCGACGTGCAGAGCATCAGGCGACAAACGACGATCACCAACGAGGTACTGACCTCCATTCCGACTGCGCGCTCGTGGGCCGCAACGGCGCTGCTGATTCCTGGCATCGTCACCATCGGGGGCAGCCCGCCGGATGTCCAGGTCACCCCGCAGATGACTGTGTTCGGTGGCGCTGGCGGACGCAACAACGAAGGCCGCATGCAGGTCGACGGGTTGAACGCAGGTGCGGGACTCGGCGGCAGCGGCGTATCGACTTACGTGGCGGACATCTCGAACGCGCAGGAAGTCGTGACCACAACCTCCGGCGGGTTGGGTGAGACCGAAGTCGGGGGGCCTTCGCTCAGCATCATTCCGAAGAGCGGCGGCAACACGCTCAGGGG